>CADCQX010000111.1 GCA_902803695.1 Oscillospiraceae bacterium | reverse complement strand
GAACTGGGCATACGGTGAGTCAAGCAACCCGTTATGGCTTGCAAAGTATGGTGATGAGGTAGACAAAGAACAGCATTTCAAGTTTGTCCATACCGGTAGTGGCAAATACAAGATCGAATCTGCTCATCAATCAGGTAAGGTTGTTAACTGCAACTGCGGTTTGCCTGTTTCTGCGGGAGTAAATGTTAATGTATGGTCTTATTCCAACAACGATACTCAGAAGTTCTATGTAACTCCGATGGGTAATGGTCAGTACCTGCTTCAGAGTGCTTCGAATCCCCAGCTTGTAATCGGAGCTCCTTCTACAAATTTCCACGCAAAGCTTGAGATCCAGAATTATTCCAAGGGAAACAAGAGTCAGCTCTGGTCATTCGATCCGAATCCGGCTATTCCTACATATACGATCACTGCTTCCAGCGTAAGCAACGGTAAAGTAAGTCTTTCCAAGACAAGCGCTAAAGAAGGGGAGGAGATCACAGTAACTGCAACTCCCAATACCGGTTATACGCTTGATACCATCAAGGTTAATGGTTCAGCTATCAGCGGCAAGACTTTCAAGATGCCTGCTAAGAACACTACTGTTGAAGTAACGTTTAAGAAGATCGTTTATAAGATCACATTAGGTTCAATTTCAAACGGTTCTGCAAGTCTGTCCAAGACAACAGGCAGCATCGGTGACCAGATTACGGTTACAACAAATCCTGCAAACGGATACGAACTCAACTGGATCAAGTACAACGGCAACGCAGTAAGCGGCAACAAGTTCACTATGCCGGCAGCTGACGTAACTGTAACCGTTAACTTTAAGAGAAAAGATGCTCCTGCACTCGGTACAACAGCAACTGTAGGTAACTTCATTTACAAGGTAACTGATGCAGCATCTGACGGTACAGGCACAGTAACGCTTATTGGTGTTGCCAAGCAGACAGAAGCTGTTTCGATTCCTGCAACTATTGAGATCAATGCCTACAAATATATTGTCAACAGAATCGGACCGAATGCTTTCAAGAATAATAAGACATTGAAGACTCTGTACATCACGGAAAACATCAGGTTTATCGATAACTGTGCTTTCTACGGATGCAGCAATCTCGTTAAGGTATCAGGCGGAGCTAAACTTGAGATCATCGGTCAGAGTGCTTTCATCAACTGCTCTAAGCTCAAGACTTTCGTAATCACATCAACTGTTCTCAGGAAGATCGGACCTACGGCATTCTATGGTGATAAGGCACTCAAGACGATCTATGTTAAGAATACCGTCAAACTCACAAAGGCCGGCGTTAAAAAGTCTCTCAAGGGCTCAAAGGTTAAGACCGTCAAGGTTAAGAAGTCCAAGGTAAAGGCTTACAAGAAGATCTTCAAGAAGAAGAACTCCGGCAGAAAAGTTAAAGTTAAGAAATAAAAGTAATCCTATTATCTTTTATTGACGCGAATGGGGCTTCTTCGGAAGCCCCTTCGTTGATTTGGACAAATGTAAATATGATGCAAATGTGTTGCAAATCGCGATACAATTTACTACAATGTGAGATATATGGAGGATTATTATCATGGCAGCAACAAAAACAGCAAGTGTTAATGTGAGAATAGATCAGACCATCAAGATACAGGCAGAGGCTATATTAGAGAAAATAGGGTTGCCTCGCGCTGTTGCAATTGATGCTTTTTATCGTCAGATTATTATTCATGGCGGCATTCCTTTTTCGTTGACAATTCCTTCAGCAAAAACTCCTTCATATGATGATATGAGCGAGAATGAGTTTAACCACATGATGGAGACAGGGCTTGCACAAGCTAAGGCTGATGATTCATTCGATATGGATGAAGTTTTTGATGAACTTGAATCCGGACTTAAAACGTAAATGAATACCTATCGAATCAGGATTACCATACAGGCTAGAGAAAACTTAAGAAACATACGTAACTACATTGAATTTGAATTACTTGCACCACTTGCAGCAAAAAACACGATAGCTGAAATTAAAAGAGAAATACAATCTTTAGAAACTATGCCTGAACGAATTCACTTAACACCTGAACAGCCTTGGCATGATCAGGGTGTTCATCGCGCACGTGTAAGAAACTATTATATTTATTTCTGGATAGATGAAAAACAAAAGACCGTTCAGATTATTAGTGTGATCTATGTTAAGAGAGATCAAATAAGACATCTTCCTGAATAAACTATAATTTGGCAATTCTATTGTTTTCCTTTGTTTTCACGTGTTTTTATCTCTTTATGAGGGATAATTATTTCATGAAAAGATTTATCAGCATTCTTCTAATTGCTTCTGCATTGGTTGTGTCATGCTGCAGAGCTTCAGAACCAGCAATTACAAGCGTTCAGGAATCTTCTGAAAGCTCTACAGCGATTGCTGAAACGGCTGCGAATACCACGGTTATGGAATCCACGATAAGCTCTGTGACTGAAACGCCTTCAGAGAGTATCAGTGAGACCCAAAAACAGTCATTTAAGTACGAGTACGGCGTATTCTTAAGCTTTGAAGGCAAGCTCGATAAATTAGCTGCTTATCATACGGTTGTCATTGATGCACAGTACTATAAGAAAGAAGACATAGAAACGTTTAAAGCAAAGGGACACAAGGTATATTCATATATAAACATCGGTTCTTTAGAGAATTTCAGAAG
>CADCQX010000110.1 GCA_902803695.1 Oscillospiraceae bacterium | reverse complement strand
TCGTTACTGATGATCCAAAGGAGACGGTATTTGAGGCATTGCTGATGACCGGCGATATCAGATTCAATAACATCCACACTGATGACGATGTGGTGGATTTTATGAAGGGGCTTTATAAGCGCCGTGTGGTTCGCGATGTGGATTCATTCAGGGAAAAGATATTGCTTTCGGACAATAACTATGACGACAGGATTATAGAACTGATGAAACTGTCACTTTCAGAATTGATTGAGAAGGACAGCCATACACCAGTGTATCGGATCTTTCTTGAAGATTCTGCGGGAAGTCAGCTGGAGTTCACGGCAATCATGGGTACACGGGCTCCTTATGAGTATATTACGATCAAGTCAGCTGCTAATGTCTACAACCAGTACCGTGATAAGTATATTAAGAAGTTGGGAAGGCCAGAGGATGACGAATACATAGCAACTGATCAGAAATGGGCTAAGAATTCGGGCCTTTTGAAGGATGAAGATGCAGGATTTGTTGTACCGATATGAGAGAACTTGTAAACTTGCACCTATGAGGAGACTGATGGCTGCCAGGTGCCGGAGATGTTCATAGATAACAAAGAACAGATATTGAAGAGACTGTTGGAGAACTAGGGATAAGGAGAATTATAATGGGTAATGAGCTGACATTTGAAAATCTGATAGGCAATGTTGAACATGTTCATGATATAACCAGTTCCTATGCGAAGGGAGCCGTAAATCAGTTGCTGACTGTCAGAAACTGGATGATAGGCTATTATATCGTGGAATTTGAGCAGCACGGGAAGAACAGGGCTGAATACGGTACGCATTTGCTCGAGAATCTGGCTAAACGCATAGAAATCAAGGGAAGTGATAACTGGCAATGAAAAGGAAGAAATATGCGAGACAGCGTCACGCAAATTTGAAACTCCGCCCGAAACATTGATATCACGGCTCCCGTTCTCGCACATCAAGGAGATTATGGCTATTGATGATCCGTTTGAAAGGTTTTTCTATGAGTTTGAATGTATCAAAGGTATATGGAGCGTAAGAGAACTTAGAAGACAGATTTCGACAAATCTTTATGTGAGAGCTGGGATTAGCAAAAAGCCGGAGCAGTTGCTGGATCAGCTTATAAATAATGACTTTAACGCCATATTCAATGTCAGGGAACCTATGTCACTGGAATTTATGGGACTGGATGCAAAGGAATCCATCTCTGAGTCTGATCTGGAACAGGCACTAAAGGATCATCTTCAGGAATTCATGCTCGAGCTTGGCAAAGGCTTCTGTTTCGAAGCCAGACATAAAAGGATTCTGATAGATGATGACTATTATTTCCCTGATCTTGTATTCTATAACAGGATATTGCATTGCAGCGTGATTATTGAACTTAAAAACGAGGAATTCAGCCATGAGAATCTTGGTCAGCTGAACGTCTATGTGGGATACTACAAAGAAAATGAAATGTATCCGGGCGATAATCCGCCGGTAGGAATACTGTTATGTACAAAGAAAGGCAAAAAGATGGTAGAGTACGCTCTTTCCGGAATGGATAATCAGTTATTTGTTTCACAGTATATGTTGCAGCTCCCGGACAAGAAGCAGCTGGAGGATTTCCTGATAAGACAAATGGATGAGTTGGGAATGGAATAGTAGTGACACTTCTGGACACGATGTCCAAAAGTTGATCCAACTCAACAGAGAGTTGATTGATGCTCACGAGGCTTTGCTGTATCGTGAAGCTTACAGTATATGGCAAGATCGGAGGGTATGCGTAAATGGATCTAAAAAAGACAGGACGGCTGATCATAAAGAAGCGAAAGGACTTGAACCTTACGCAGGAACAACTTTCCGAAGGGCTTTGCGTTACACCGCAGGCAGTCAGTTTATGGGAGAAGGGCAAGCGTTTTCCTGACCCGGCAGCCTTAGTTATGATACATATATCTGCAGTTGTCTGGTTATACTGTAAATGGTTCATATCAAGGAATAGAAACAACAGATCAAGTGTTGTCTTTGCACAGGTCATCATTGTATTCGCGTAGCCATACTCCTTCAGGATACTACGGAATTCTGTTGCATCGTCCAGATACTGGGACAGCGAATTATCATTACCTGATGATTCCTGTGAAATGATGATGGAGGAAACATTCTCCTTTGGCAGATCTTTAAGCAGGAGAACTTTAATCTTCTTATTGAAAATCCAAATGAATATTCCAACGAAGAAGATCTGAAAGAAGACATCAGAGAACAGATGGATGAGCATCCTTCATTTGTTGCATCCGATAGAAGGAGTAAAGCATTTTGTGACGGATGAGAGAACTAGGGAAGATTAACTTTCAGTAAAATTTACCAGCGTAGGAGAGAAAATGGTATACGAGTTAGAAGATACGAAAAAAGTAACATCATTGTTTGAG
>CADCQX010000109.1 GCA_902803695.1 Oscillospiraceae bacterium | reverse complement strand
GTATATATATCCCTTCTGGAAGACCTGTGCGATCTCCTGCTCTCCCAGTGAATCATCCTCTACATGCATTACTGCCGAGTGGAAGTTAGGATCAAATGCCATTCCCCTTTCAGCGGGGATCTCTTCGATACCGAGCTTCGCGATGATGTCGTTTGCGCCCTTGGCGATTCCCTCGATACCTGTTCTTATCTGTTCGTAGTTGTTTTCGTTGATGTCCTTTGTGGACTCCAAAGCTCTGTTCAAATTGTCTACTACCTGAAGCCAGCTTTCGGAAACATCTGCGACTGCGTCAGCATAGAGCTGTTCTTTCTCCTTTGCTGTTCTTTTTCGAAAATTCTCGTACTCTGCATAAAGCATCATGTACTTCTTCTCGAGTTCGGCTGCCTTATCTTCAGTCTCAGGTTCTTCTTCGACTTCGGCTTCGTTTACTTCTTCAGCCTCGTCTCCGAAAATGATCTCCTCATCCTCGGGTGCCTGATCGATAGGTTCTTTTTCTTCATTGTCTTTTGCCATTGCCCTTCTCCTATTATCCGTTTATTTTTTTGATCTCATCGTTAAGGGTTTTTCTGACGAAATTGATCTGCGATATTACCTTTGAGTATTCCATTCTCTTAGGACCGATGATTCCGATATTACCTGAGATCTTGTCTCCGACCTTGTAAGTCGTTGTGATAAAGCTGCAATCCTCAAGTCCTTCAAGTGCTATCTCCTGACCGATCCTGATCATGTAGGAATCATCACCTTCGGAGATCTCTTCTGTTCCGAGTTCGTTGACGTAGCCTGCTACCATGCCGTCATCGGAAAGTGTATCGAGAAGTCCTTTTGCTCTTCCAACATCATTAAACTCAGGGATCGATAATATCCTGTTCTTACCTTCGAGATAAACGTCCAGCTTGTCCGCCTGCTTGATAGCCGTATATGCTTCGTACAAGACCTGATTAAGGAATGAATCAGGGATCGAAGTGTTCTTGACGGAAGAAGCTACCGTGATGAGAGTTATCTCATCTAATGGCATTCCGCTTAGCTGCTTCTCGACTGCCCTGGAGATCTCGTTGACCTGTACGTCTGTAAGGAAGTTAGGGATCCTTACGAGCTTATCCTTAACAACGCCTGCGGAAAGGACTACTACAACCAGAGCCTTACCCGGTTCGATCATCAGGAGCTTAAGCTGTGTAAGATAGCTCTTCTTCAAAACAGGTGTCATTGCCAAAGATACATAACCTGTCTTGGTGGAAAGAGTGTTGGTCGCATTCTTAAGAAGATCCGTTACCTCTCCGACGCCTGTTGCGATCCTGGATTCGATATCCTTCTTCTCTGCATTAGAGATCGTATCTATGTGCATGAGGGAATCAACATATTCTCTGTAGCCCTTATCTGAAGGAATACGTCCTGCGGATGTGTGAGGCTTCTCGATATAACCGAGCTTTTCAAGATCAGCCATCTCGTTTCTCAAAGTTGCCGAACTTAATGTGAAGTTATGTCTGTCAATGAGAGCCTTGGAACCGACAGGTTCACAAGTAGTAACATAATCATCTACTATAGCCTGAAGAATAACTTTCTTTCTGTCATCCAAGGACATATCCATAACTCCTTTCGTAAGTTCGTTTTTGCATTAGCACTCAAAACATCCGAGTGCCAACATCAACAATATAGCACTAAGGTCAAAAAAGGTCAAGAAGATTTTGGCACTCACCCTTTCAGAGTGCTAAACATACAAAAGTGCTGATATGAGAGCGTTTTCGAGAATAAAGAGAGGTGCCGGAGCTCGTCTGATAGTCAATATAACTGAGGCATTTTTGGTGTTAAGTCAAAAATAGCCGTAAGCCGTTCACGGGCATAAAAAAACCGACAGCAATGTATTTTGCTGCCGGTTTGATGATTCTTAAACGTTATGGATCAGAAATCAGAAAGATCTACGACACGAACGATCGCATTCTTCTGCTCTTTCATCGCTCTCTTAGCTTCCCTGGTGTACTGTGCAGTTCCTGAAGCAATGATACCAAGTATTGCTACGATGTAATAAACGATGATAAGGATAGAAAAGATAAGGCCGATGATGGAGAAGACCTTACCTACAGCTGCCTTTCCTCCGCCGCTTCCGAGCTTCTTCGCGGAACTTGCCTTCTTGATACCGATAGCTCCGAAAAGGATACCGAACAAAACTGTCCAGCTCAAAAGAATACTGAAGATTCCAAGTGTAAGCGCCTTTCTGGCACAGGAACTTGCTCTTCTGATCTCGTCATTGTCACGGTAATCCGAACCGCCGTAATTCATAGGCTGAGTATAAGCAGGCTGTACCGGCTGAGTGTAAGCAGGCTGTGCATACTGCTGCTGAACCGGCTGTGCTGCAGCCCCCAAAGCACTTCCGCAATTGGAACAGAAACCTGTACCGTCCGGATTATTCGTACCGCAATTAGAACAGAACATATAATACCCCCCCAAAAAAATAAGTATAGGTAAATTATAAAACAAAAGAAAACTATGTCAAAGAAAATAGATAACTGTCAGCAGACAAAACAGTCCGCAATACAAATGTTATCAGCCCTTGCTCATCACGATCACGACATCTGAATCGAGTGAAAACTGATCCATCCCGTTAATGTATTTGGTCGTACCTGAGCTCATGGTCTTTCTGCTCGAATTCGATTCTACTACTTTGGTCAACTTAGGGCAGAGACCGATATTCACATCATTGAGGTCATTGCCATCCAGTATCGCATAACCAAGATCATTGCAACCGTTAAGTTCAAGCTTGGTTAATTTATTGCCTGAACAAACAAGAAATCCCAAAGATGAATCTGACGGAAGAATCAACTCCTCCAAAGAGATGTCCTTGCAGATCAGTTTTACAATATTCTTATTTTTGCTCAGATCCAGTTTCTTAACACTGCTGTCACTTGTAATAACCAGGTTGTTCAGATTAGGGATATTATTAAACTTTAATTCATCTGCCGTGCACTTTCTGATCTCAAGAGCCTTCAGATTGCTCAGTTTCTCCAATCCTGTGAAATCCGTAACACCCACAAGTATCAAATGATCAAGTGCCAATACTTCCGATTCGTTCAGTTTACCGTCATTATCATAATACTTGTCATAAGAAAGCAAGGCATTTCTGAGTTCCTGATCAGGAAAGTTCTTTTCATTAATAGCGATCTTTCTGCCATTCAAATCGCAACCGATGACAGACAAACTGGTTAAAGCAATCAGAAAGATAATCGTTAAAACTTTGGTCCTAAAAACGTTATGCATTGGTACATCCTTTCAAAATCGACTGTCGGGAATCCAGAGAAGATCACCTGTGAGCCGTATCAAATATAATTATCTTGTTCAAACCCTATAAGGATTTATCACCAAACAAGTTCTACGTCAAGGACAAACATCAATTCTTTCTTATTTTCATCTGCATATATGAAATATCCTCTGTTCAAAGGACTTTTTTTATGCGTTTTAATGAAACCTTATGCAAAATACGCTCTATTCAATCCCGATATTCAAATAAATATTTCAAAAGCCTGATTGGCAAGATCGAGTCCCTTCTTACTTAGTCTGAACCCGTTCTCATCGATCTCGATCAGGTTCTTTGAGAACAGGCTTTGGATCTCCTTCTCGAAGTAGACATGCATATCCTTGCCGAACCTCTCACCGAATTCCTTTTTCGAAGGGCCATCCGAAGTCCTTAACATCAGCATAACGTATTCTTTTTCCTTGTCTTCTAAGGAAAGTATTTCCTCCACATCAACCTTCATCGGTTCTTTTATGTATCCTTCAACACTTCTCATGTGTGAGAATCTGATACCGTTCAGATAACCTGATGCCGCAGGACCGAAAGCATAATACTCCATTCCCTTCCAGTAACTCATGTTATGAACAGACATCTTTCCGCAGTTAGAAATCTCATAAGGTTCAAGACCTCTGCCCTTAAGATAATCACGGAGCGAATGATACATATCACGTTCGAGATCGGGATCCACAAAATCCTCGATGTTCTTATAACGATCATAGAAAGGAGTTCCCTCTTCAATGATGAGAGAATACATGCTCACATGTGAGACACCAAGATCAACGAGCGTCTTCGCATCTTCCAATATCTCTTCTTTGGTCTGACCCGGTATTCCTATCATGAGATCGCAGGATATATTCTTAAATCCCGCTTCTATTGCTTCATTAACAGTCGATAAAGCACGGCTTCTGTCGTGAAGTCTTCCCAGGATCTTAAGGGTATCATCATGAAGGGATTGAATGCCTATGGACACACGGTTAAAGCCGGCATTCTTATAAGCTTCGAACTTCTCCTTTGTAACTGATGCGGGATTGCATTCGATGGTTATCTCGGCGTCAGATCTGATGTTAAATCTTTCTTTGATAAGAGACAGCGTTTCACATATAAGATCCGCATCCGGTACAGACGGAGTACCGCCTCCGAAGTAGACTGTATCTTGTATGTCGGGATTAACATCAGTTATAAGATCAGTATTTTCGATCTCTTTTCGAAGAGCCTCGAAAAAGGTGTTTATCTTGTCAGGTGCTGCTACAGAATAGAAGTCGCAGTACGAACATTTTCGAGCACAAAAAGGAATGTGGACATAGATGTGTCGTGCCATCAGAATGTCCTCGTGTGGACCTTAGGTCTCTTGACCGGTTCCTTGTCGAGTTTGACGGAATAGATGAAAGTCTTACGGAAACTCTTGAAGCTCGGTGAGACATTATTCTCAGGAAGCATGTATCTTGAGACTGCTTTACTCCATCTGGCCTTATACTCACCGATAGCAGGATAGCCGATGTCGATTATGCGCTCGTAGGTGTCAGGACAGACGACTTTGCAAAGAGCTTCCCAGGTACCGCAGACGCTGTCCTGTTTATAC
>CADCQX010000108.1 GCA_902803695.1 Oscillospiraceae bacterium | reverse complement strand
CATGACATTCGGTCTTGTTCTTATCGCTTGTAACTCCATTTCTTATTTTCATCTTCCGCCGCCGGCAAAAAATGTCGCTTTCCCTGTAGGATGCGCTATCGTAGCTATTCTCTATGTTATCGTCATGACCATCAAGTTTGTCGGACTGAAGGGATTCTGGCTGTCACTTACACAGCCGATCATCATCATGCTGCCGTTTAAGCTTTTGGATTATGTAGTTAAGCCTTTGTCTCTTGCACTGAGACTTTTTGGTAATGTTTTTGCGGCTTTTGTATTCATGGAATTCTTATCCATTGCAGTTCCTTTCATTCTTCCGGGTATAGCAGGTCTGTGGTTCGACATCATCGACGGTATGATCCAGGCAGTGGTTTTCTCATATCTCACAATGTCTTATATCGGTGAGAACGTTGAGACGGTTAATGAGTATTACGAACATCCCGAAGAACATCAGAAAAAGAAGAAAAATAAGAAGTCCAAGAAATCAGAAGCTGTTGCAGCTTGAACATGATATTAAACAGATAATATTTTAGGAGGCCATACATATGAACAACATTATTCTTGCAGCATTGCCTATCTTAGCTGCGCTGGAAACCAGAGGAATTGCAGCTTTTGCAGCAGCGATCGCTATTTCATGCGGTGCCTTTGCTTCCACTTTCGCAATGGGAAAGGCTACAAGTGCAGCTCTTGAAGCAGGCGCAAGACAGCCGGAGATCATCTCCAAGCTTCAGACTATGCTCCTTATTGCTATCGTATTCATGGAGTCAATCGGTATTTATGCACTCGTTGTTGCATTCCTCCTGATCTTCACAGTTCAGTAATGGGGAAGATTGACGATAATTAAGGGAGCATAAGAGTATGTTAAATATTCCGATCATGCTGTTGGATGCAGAAACGCAGTCGAATCTGTTCTCTCCTGATCAGTTCGCAGGCTATGCAGTAACAGCAGTGATTACCATAATCAATATCTTGCTGGTGTTCATAGTTATCAGGGTCTTTGCTTATAAAAAGATCCTTAAGATAATTCACGACCGTCAGGATGCTCTTGATGCTGAACTCGAAGGTGCAAAGAAGTCCAGAGAGGAAGCACAGGCAGTTGTAGATTCTTCCAAGCAGACTATTGATGAAGCTAAGAGAAAAGCTTCTGAGATCATGGAAGATGCCAAGACCAATGCCGACAGACAGAGCAAAGCCGTTATCAGCCAGGCAAACGAAGAGGCTCAGCATATTATTGAGAGAGCCGAAGAAGATGCTGCAAGAATGAAGCGTAATGCTTTTGAGTCCATGAAAGACGATATTACCGATCTCTCAATACAGATTGCAGGTCATGTAATCGGCGATGCAATATCCAAGGAAACTCTTCAGAAATCTGCTGAAAAGTACACCGAAGAGATCCTGGAACAAGAGGTAGCTAAGAGTGAGTAATAACACCGGTGACAATTTAGACCAGAAGTCACAGAGCAAGAGCAGGAGCAAAGGGCCTTCTCTTCGTATTGAGACTGCAGGTGACATTCCGGAAGATAAGCTTACCAGGGTTGCAGCCAAGTTTGCCGAAGTAAATGAGATCGAAGACTACCGTCTGTCCATTGAGCAGCGTGACGATCTCATCGGAGGTTTTATTGTTTACTATCAGGGAAGCCGTTACGACTATTCAGTTAAGGGCCAGCTTAGCAGAATGGGTACTTTTATCAAGCGTACACGTACGATTGATACTTCAGATTCTTCGGCTGCTCTTACCAAGGAAGATTTCCCTGTAACCAAGGTTAAGGAAGATTTGGAGAAAGCTATTGATCAGTTCCCTGAATCCCACTTCTTAAGTATTGATAATGTCGAGCTCTTGTCATTAAGAGACGATGAGATCGATAAACGTGTTCGTGATGCTTTTGCATATACGGATTTTAAGGACGAAATCGGTAAAGTAGCCTCGATTTCAGATGGTGTTGCTTCAGTTACCGGCCTTCGTAACTGTATGCTCAACGAGCTTATCTCTTTTTCTTCAGGTGCAACAGGTATTGCCATGAATCTTGAGAAGACTAAGGTCGGCGTAGTTCTCTTAACCGGTGAAGATACCGTTGTTGAGAGCATGAGCTGTAAGCGTACCATGACGACATGTTCCGTACCTGTAGGTATGGGACTTTTGGGAAGAGTAGTAGATGCTCTTGGTCATCCTATCGATGGCAAGGGCGTTATCAGATATGTAGAAGAGCGTCCGGTCGAATCCCCGGCACCCTCGATCATTGAGAGAGCACCTGTTGATACTCCGTTGTTTACCGGTATTACCGCTATCGATGCACTTACTCCTATAGGAAGAGGTCAGAGAGAGCT
>CADCQX010000107.1 GCA_902803695.1 Oscillospiraceae bacterium | reverse complement strand
GCCGTGGCGGAATAGGCAGACGCGCACGTTTGAGGGGCGTGTGGGAGACCGTACGAGTTCAAGTCTCGTCGGCCGCACCAAATAAAAAGACATCCGATCGGATGTCTTTTTTTATTGCTTCTGAACTGTAAAGTAAGCCCAAGCGAAATATCCTGCAAATACCAGTAATATCAGGCACATCACTATAAGAAGGATATTCCCCGCTATCTTAAGGCCTCGCTTATTATTCCGGTGACCCTTTATCTTCATTATCGTTCCGGCGATCAAAGTCGCCAAAAATGCCGGGGTCAATCCATAAAGAAGGCAAACTCCCATTACTCCTATATAGATGTTTCCGAAATTACCTGTCTGTTCCATTTTTCATTTCCTCCCTAACGTTAACGTAACAGTTTACGTATAACGCCTTCCTCTGAATCATAAAATCTTTGTATCTGCGAGATGATCTTATCTAAGGATTTCTTCGGATCCTCACTATACCTTTCCGTAACGAACCTATATCCCCATAGGTATTCCGGTAAAGTGTAGATTGCGATAGACCACCCGTACTCCTCACCTTTTTTGTTCAGTCTCGGCTTAAAATCCTTGACCAGAAGGTAAGAACCCATCTGTAGTTTAGCACAATTTCCTTCAAAGTTCTTTTCGCCACCGGGTCCGAACCCTGCCCTGTCCTTGACTTCAAATGAGAATAATTCAGGATTATCGACGTACTTACCTATTTTTCGAAGATCAAGATCACACATCTCGATGTCCCTGGGCCAGAAAAGATCCATTATGAGCTTTTCTCTTCTTTCGGCCTTTCCGTCCTCATACCGGGAATCAAAATCATAGCCGTTTCTGCGGTAGTTCGCGAAATACGGAAACCACTTTTTCGAGACAAAGCCTGCTCTCTTTCCGAAAAACTTGCCGTATGCAACTTTTCCGGTCCTTGCAAGGACTCCTCTCCACTCCCATGGATCCTTACCAACATCACCGGTCCACCAGCACTTAGGATCAGTCATACTCTCTACCGACATTCCCGGCACCTCCGCTTCAAAAAGCGGCAGAAAGCCCACCTTCTCGATCACTTTGAGAAGGTCTTCACTACTTTTTATGCAATTGG
The DNA here is from genome assembly GCA_902803695.1 of Oscillospiraceae bacterium. Taxonomy (GTDB): domain Bacteria; phylum Bacillota; class Clostridia; order Saccharofermentanales; family Saccharofermentanaceae; genus Saccharofermentans. The sequence continues at coordinate 1,314 of CADCQX010000107.1, read as the reverse complement.
GATCACTGCTGTCGAGCCCGTTCATGTACCACTGACCGTCGATTATTTCCATTATGTTTCCTTTCAAAAAGAAAATGGGCCGCCTTAAAGACAGCCCACTTTGAATTCAATTCATGCTCAGTTGTTACCGAAGATAAGGTAGAAGATGATGATAATCGCGAGGATCGCAAGGATAAAGAGAATAACCTTGAGTGCGGAAACAGGAGCCTTACCGCCTACCTTACCTGTCTGACCGTTGATTACGATGTTATAGATCTGATCCTTGTACTTATAGGATGCGAGCCAGATAGGTGCAAGGAGATACTTAAACGTGATGTTATCGTACATTGTCGAGAACTGGAGTCTGTCAACTCTGTCGCAACGTGTCTTCTTCTTGATATCGGATCTGATGTTGCTCTGAAGTCTCTGATTGATGCCCTTCTTCGCATTATCCCATCCCTCATCAAGACCTACCGAATAACGCTCAGCCGAGAAACCTGCAACTACGTCAGGTGAATAAGGACGGAGCTTTGTGAAGTCAAACTGAGAAACACTCTTGATATAAGGGTTGTTATCTGACTTCTTACTTGCAAATACGGTATAGTCATCGATGAATTCGGTATATACACCGCTTGTCTGTCTCCACTTGGTTACAGTCTCGTAGTGATCGCCCTTCTTGACTCTCTCATCGAAACCGATCCTTGCTGAATATGGAGACGTTGTATCGGAATCATATGTCCAATAAGGAAGATATACGCCGTTTATGTCCTTAGCGGAACAGCTCTTCTTTGCATCACTAGGAGCGAACCACTTGTGACCGATCCAGCTCTTGAAGAGCTGTGCAGCCTTTTCCTGTGAGATAGCAAACGGAACTACTCCTCCAGGAGCCATAACGTCAGACTCATCATCTACAGGCATAACGCTCGTAGATCCGCAGAACGGACAGCAGTCAGCTGTCTCGAGAGCATCATATACTGTCTCACCGCCGCACTGCTGACAGATAACTGTCTTCATCTTCTGTCCCCAGTCAAAACTGGCACGGTTCTTAGCTGTCTCAAAATCAAGTTCTTCCATAGCCGTATTAGCTTCAGGCTTAGGAAGTTCTTTTGTATATCCGCAGAAGGAACAAAGCATTCCGCCTGTCTCAGGATCGAACACCAATGTACCGGCACATGCAGGACATTTCTTATCTGTCTGCTCCATTGTCTTGGTGATCTTCGGCTCTGAAGGACCGTACTCTTCCTTTGCTACTTCCGGCTCACTGCCGTACTCCTCTTTGCCTACCTCAGGTTCGCTGCCGTAATTCTCGGTCGAAGCACTTTCCGCTGACCCTGC
>CADCQX010000106.1 GCA_902803695.1 Oscillospiraceae bacterium | reverse complement strand
TATCTACTCTGTCTCGCTGTTGTATCTGAATAATACAACAGTGAGAGCTTTCACATCGCCCCTGTTTTACTTTTTATCATGCCTCCTTTATTTGTTTATATGCTTAACTGTGCTTTCCAAAAAACAGCGATCGCACTCAATCGCACGATCGCCGTTCTAACAGAGTTTAAGAAAATCAGTTGTTGGCAATTATGATGTTATTAAATACGCTCTCAAGATATTCCTGTTTACCTGAACCAGGATCATTCGGGGACTTGAGTTCCGCAGCTCTGTTAGCAAGTTCTTCCAATGTGGCGCTTCCGTTTCTTACCTTCTGTCCAAGCTCTGAATTAAATGATGAATAACGCTCCTCGATGTTATTTTCAAGTCTGCCGTCTTCAATCAATTCAGCTGCCTTCAAAAGACCAAAAGCAAAGGAATCCATTCCGAGGATAAATGCATAGAACATATCCTCATATGTGTTACTCGGTCTTCTGTTCTTTGAATCAAAGTTGATTCCTACAGGAAGTCCGCCGTTCTTAACGATTTCATACATAGCCAATGTTGTATCGTAGATATTGCTCGGGAAACAATCTGTATCCCAGCCAAGCATTATATCGCCCTGGTTTGCATCAATAGAACCAAGCATATCATTGATCCTGCTGATACGAAGTTCATGCTGGAATGTATGTCCTGCTAATGTCGCATGATTAGCCTCAATATTCATCTTGAAATCTTTATCAAGACCATATTGTCTTAAGAAACCAATAGCTGTCGCAGCGTCATAATCATACTGATGCTTCATCGGCTCCTTCGGTTTAGGTTCGATCAGGAATGTTCCGTTAAAGCCGATGCTTCTGCCGTAATCTCTTGCCATCTTCATAAGATTAGCGATATTTTCCTGTTCAAACTTAACCTTAGTGTTCAGCAAGGTCTCATAGCCTTCTCTTCCTCCCCAGAAAACATAGCCTTTACCGCCAAGTTTTACTGTTAATTCAATGGCCTTCTTGACCTGTGCAGCTGCAAAACAGTAAACATCCAAGCTGTTTGTGCTTCCTGCACCATTCATAAATCTCGGATTACTGAACATATTGGCAGTGCCCCAGAGACACTTAATATCTGTTCCCTTCGTTTTTTCGAGAATATAATCAGTAATCTCATCTAATCTTCTGTTAGTCTCATTAATATCATCCGCTTCAGGAACAAGATCTACATCGTGGAAACAATAATACTTGATTCCAAGCTTCTTCATGAATTCTATGCCTGCATCGACTTTTGCCTTTGCGTGCTCCATTGTTCCCTCTGATCCGGCACCAAATCTCTTATCTGCTGTTCCTCTGCCCAACATATCAGTACCATTAGCACAGAGGTTGTGCCACCATGCCATTGCAAAAGGCAAGTGCTCACTCATTTTCTTTCCGAGCACTATCTTGTCTGCATCATAATACTTAAAGGCAAACGGATTCTTACTTAAACTTCCCTCGTATTTTATTTCGGGAATGCCTGCGAATATTTCACTCATGGAAAATCCTCCTTAATAAACTCTGTCAGTTAGCATACGCTAACTCTATTTAATATACTCTAGCATCGTCACGATTTTTGTATCATATGCTACACTTTTTCCATCGCACAAAACACATTGTGCTTTTTGTTAGCAGGCCCTAACATATATAAAAACAAAGGAATCAGTCTTTATGAGCTGATTATTCTTTAACGATACTTACATTACCGTTATTCCGACCTATGATTCTACCGAGAAACATAGTCATAGCATGATGCACATCTTTGTCGGAAACACTACGTTAACTCTTGAAGGTTGTCTGCACAGGACACAGCTGAATTTGGGATTATGCACCTATGGTCTTTGCTCATATCGACGAATCAGCAAAAAGTTCTTATTTAAAACCTTGCGATCCAGGGGCCGAAGCATCAGAAAATAAGCAAAAAAACTGCCTTGCGATTGCAAGGCAGTCTTTGCTAAGTTGGATGTAATATTATGCCAAAGCTGCACCGAGCTTTTTGCAGTTTTCGATTGCTTCATCATCAGGAGCGTCATTACACATTACGCTGTCACATGCGAGGAGAGCACCTGCAGTTTTGCATCTGTCTTCCCAGTCGCGCATCCACTGGCCATCACCCCAGCCGTATGAACCGAAGAGAGCGATCTTCTTGCTTGTAAGTGCGCTCTCAAGAGCTGTAAACATAGGGTCAAATTCGGATTCTTCAAGGACCTCAGCTCCCATTGCAGGACAACCGAAAGCGACAGCATCAAACTCAGCCATCTTAGAAGAATCAAATTCAGAAGCTGACAACTTTGTTGCTTCAGAACCTGCTGCCTTTACGCCCTCTTCTACGGCATTAGCCATAGCCTCTGTGTTTCCTGTTCCGCTCCAATATACAATTGCTACTTTACTCATATGTTCAAATAACCTTTCTTTTATTATTTACAGTTTGAAACAACCAATTGTTCCAAAGAACTGCCATTTTTGTACCTCTTCTCGAGTTCTTTAGTACAAAGTCTGTACTTCTCGAAAAGTCTTTTTGCACGTTTCTCATTGGAATAGACCTTCCAACAACCTACGCATTTGAGATTCCTATCGGGATCTTCTATAAAGCATCTGACATCACTTGCGGGATATCCCAGAAAAAAGCCTATCTCATGAGGAAACGACTCTCCTTTACGGAGCCTTTCCGCGAGTTTTGCTACACAACAATCTGCATTCGTCGTGTCGTAACCCCTTTCATTAAGTATTGCTCGGGCTATCGGGCAATTCAGATCCTTCTTAAGATCTTCGGGTCTGAAAACATATATCAGGATATTCCCTCTCATCGTTTTTACCGGAATGATCCTAAGACCCTTACGGGATAACAAACGGTTCAACTTCCTGATATCAGGATAGGCATCCTGCCATGTATCAGTTCCGAGATTGTAGAGACTTCCAGTCTTGATTCCCACAAGCGTAGGCGCACAATTCTTGACGAGCTGCTCGGCAGACATACTTCCTCCTGTTTGCTTTCTAGTTAGCGTATGCTAACCAAACAAGTTTATACCATAACAGTTAACGGCTCGTCAAGTATGTGATCCGAGCAAAAAAGAAGACCCCTGAGGGTCTTACCTTTTCCAGAAAGGTTTCTTCTCATAGGGTTCTTCTTTGTAATTTATTACTTTATATCCGGTTTCCTCAATTCCAGCTCTAACGCGCTCTTCATCGACGTTTCCGTCGCAGACAAAAGAGACTTCTCCGCTCTTATATGAGGCTTTCAACTTTTTAACATCGGGATATGTATTCCTTATTTTGTCCTTTATGTGAGATTCACACATTGTGCAGGCCATTCCGTCGATCTTCATAGTGATTAGAAGCATTGTTAAAAACTCCTTACGTTAGCATTTGCTAACATTATGTCACTGATCCTTTGGTTTGTCATCACCCATGAAAGCAATTCCTTCAGGCTGGTCATAGTAATAGTAGATATTGAATCTTCCCAGTACATCACCCTCAAGATTGTATGCCTTATGATCTTTCTTAAGGCACTCATCATCGATGGCCTTTAAGAATGTTTTCGGATAGCTTAAGTAAATGTAGGTTATCTCATAGGAATCCTCATCGATAAGAGCGTACTCGTATTCATTACTCATTCCGTCAACGGCGACATATGCAGGAAGATAATAACTGTCCTCATCAAGCCAAATGTTCTTTGTATGTTCTTCGCCATTATATTCGGTCGTGTAATCTATGGAGGATATCCTCTCTACTTCTGAATTAAAGTCTTCTTCGCTATACTTCGCACTCAAGATCATATATGCGTCCGTATCGAGCATTCCGTAATGAAAATATGCCTTATACTTAGGATCGATCATCTTATATGTGATGTCAGGGAAAACATACAGACGAGAGCTCATATCTCCTCCGTATTTTTCGAGGACCTGAGCCTTATCATATTTTTCAATGCCTCTTAAGATCGAATTGCCGAACGGATTTGTTTCGACCAGCATCACAAGACCGAATACAATAAAGCTCAAAAGAGCCAGAAGAGTATTAAAACATATCGCGAATATAATGAGTATCTTGACTATCGTGAATGCTGCTGCCTTTTTGCTGTTCGCCCTGAGTTTTCCGTTTGTATAAAGTGCTATGATCGCTGAAAAGATGAATAAGACAGCAAGTACGATTACTCCGATAGCATATGTTGTTGTCTCATTGGGACCACCCTGGATCAGTTTCAAAACATTCCAGGATAATGCTAATCCCGATATAACAACACTTGCTATGCTTATCCCTCTGACAAACTTAAGCATCCCGCTTTTTTCCTGGCCGGCGTAATCCGCCATCTTCTCAGCCACTTCTTTGACTTCCTTGTCCATATCTTCGCTCTTCCTTTCGCCGTCGATTATCTCGCGGACATCAACATCATAGAATTCAGCAATATCAACCAGTAATGAGATATCCGGCATATTACTTCCGGTCTCCCATCTTGATACTGTTCTGTTCGTAACGTTGAATTCGTCTGCTACCTGTTCTTGTGTAAGGCCTTTTTCTTTTCTAAGTTCTTTTAGAAAACTACCGATCTTTTTCTGATCCATTTTGACCTCCTTTCGCAAAAACTGTAGCAATTTCCGAAGAAAAGGAACACGACACAAAACGAGAATTGCCGTGTTTCAGCGGTTTGGACATGATTTGTCTATGAGATATTTTAACCTAAAGCAACATCCATTACCATCATAAGAGTAAATCCGACGGCAAAAGAAACGACTCCAATATCGGAATGCTCACCCTCTGACATCTCAGGAATAAGCTCCTCAACAACGACGTAAACCATTGCACCTGCCGCAAAACTCAAAAGGTACGGCATTAACGGAATAACAAGACTTGCTGCAAGGATAGTAAGCATTCCTCCGACAGGCTCAACTGCTCCTGATAATACTCCAAGAACAAAGGCCTTCCCTTTGCTTTTTCCTTCTGCCCTAAGCGGCATTGAGATGATTGCGCCTTCAGGGAAATTCTGGATAGCAATACCGACTGCCAATGCAAGCGCAGCTCCCATAGTTATGTTTGTGGTTCCTGCCAGAAATCCGGCCAGAACAACACCAACAGCCATTCCCTCCGGGATATTGTGAAGGGTAACTGCAAGGACCATCATCGTGGTCTTTTGAAGTTTGCTCTTCGGACCCTCAGCTCTATCTATATGAAGATGCAGATGTGGGATAACATGATCGAGCAAAAGAAGAAACAGGATTCCTATCCAGAAACCAATAAATGCCGGTAAAAACGAGAGCTTGCCCATAGATTCCGACTGTTCCATCGCAGGAATTATCAAACTCCATATGGAAGCAGCAACCATGACTCCTGCCGCAAAACCGGTAAGGGCCCTTTGTACCGACCTTCCGAGTTCCTTTTTCATCATGATCACACAGGCTGATCCGAGTGCAGTTCCCAGAAACGGGATCGTTAAACCTATAGTAACATATTGATTCATACTACATATTTCTCCATACCAATAACAATTATGTCATCAACAGATCAAATTGGCGTATCAAATGATACTTATTGCAACTGAGATGAGATTTCTTTGTTCAGATTCAAGAGGTCATAGATGGCATCTTCAGACAGGACGCCCCTTTTAAGATCTTTGGGAAGTTTTCCTTCTTCATCAAGCTTAAGGTCTTCTTTCCAATTCTTACCGGTGTAATATTTTTCGAGATCTTTTATGTCTTTTGATATAGATCTGTATTCTTCCAGAGAACTACTGAGCTTTTCAAGGACACTTTGGATCCTGTCCAGCTTTTCTTCCATCTCGGTTATTCTTTGAATGTTTTTCGAGTAGTCTTTTTTATCAGCCATTACTGCCTTCCCCCTTCAAAACATTGTGATGCTTAAGCTTAGTCATTGCGATAAGTGCCGTTATGGCACCAACGGCACATACGACCGTTCCGATTATGAGCATAACCTTTATTCCGAAATGATCAAGGATGACACCGCTTATAAGATTGGAGAAAACTCCTCCGACGGTAATCGCACTCGTAACATAAGCCTGTCCTTTGACCTGGTCGGCTTCCTCCATTGTCGTACTGACATAATACGCAGCAGCCGGAATAAAGACCGCATATGCAAACAGCTGGAAGGACTGGCTCAGGTACATCATCGCCATATTAGTGGCAAAAATCAGTATCGCGATCTTTACAAAGAATGCAAATCCCGACATGATGAGAAGATTTTTAGATGGTATCTTTTTGAGGATAAAGCCAATGAGTGCCATTACGGGAAGTTCCAGGATAGCCTGAAGGAAATTGGAATATCCGAGTTCCGTTTCGCCTCCTCCGAGATGTCTTATGATCTGGATCATGAAATCATTGATCATGTTATGAGCGAAGTAAAAGCATATTGTTCCGACAAGGAAGAGTGCGAAGGCAGGATATGTCTTTGCAAAATCGATGAGATTATTGTGAGCAACTTCCTTTCGGGATTCATCCGCACTAGCCTCGGATGATTTAGGTTTGATGAAAGTAAAAACCACAATGAAGGATATGGCCATAACGGCTATGTTAACGAAAAGAAGGATATCCACTCCCCTCTTCTCGATTATCCTTCCGATAAAAGCAGCTGTGACTGCAAAACTTGCCGAACCCAATCCTCTGGCAAGTCCGTAGTTTATCTTGCTGCCTGCTTTCTGATATTCGAAGCAAAGAGCCGTCATGACAGGTTGATATGCAAACTGGATCATGTAGATCAATGCAAAGACAAAAAAGATAACTGCCTTGATGTTTTTCACGAAAAGAAGAACAACAGATCCCAATAGGATTATCATGACTGAGATCAGGATAAACCGCCTGTTTGTTAGAACGCCTTTCTTATCGATGACTCCTGCAATGAAAGGCTGAAATACTGCGGATACGATATTGGCGATCGCGAGAAGGACTCCTACTTCGGTGTTGGAAAAACCGTTAGCCAGAAGATAAACGGCAGCACAGGCATGGATAGTACAAAACGCAATGAAATACGTCGAGTTTATAAGTGTATATCTTAAGGTCCAAAGACCGCCCTTCTTAGTACTCTCCATTAATCATAATCCTTTCGTCCCGTTCATAGAAGGATTGTACCATTTATTCGTTCGAAGCTGATAGGGAGCAATTACTGGATTTCAAAGGCGCTATAATGAAACCTTCCCTTTTGTCATCAAATAATATACAGTCATTCGTACCGCTATAGAACTGTATAAGTAACGGGAATTCTTCTTAAAATACAGTCATCAGTACAGTTCTTAGAAACTGTATTTATCACGGGAAAAACAGCGAAATTACAGTCATCCGTACCGCTATAGGACTGTACAAGCAACGGGAATTCTTCCCAAAGTACAGTCATCGGTACAGTTCTAAGAAACTGTACTTATCACGGGAAAAACAGCGGAATTACAGTCATCTGTACCGTTATAGGACTGTACAAGTAGCGGGAATTCTTCCTAAAGTACAGTCATTGGTACCGTTATAGAACTGTACAAGTAACGGGAATTCAAAAGAAGAGCAAAAAGAATGGAGATGTCCCAAGTGAGTTCAATCACTTTTGAGACATCCTCCAACTATGTAGTCTTTTCGTCTTATTCTGCTACGAGCATGTTATAGGCTTCGATCTTCTTTACTCTTCTGGATTCAAAGATCGCGAAGAGGAAAGAAACAACTATCATCGTTGCTGCGATGATGATCACACCCGAGATCGGGATAGTGAATGTACACTTCATGAGACCGAAGTTGATCATGATCAGCTGCATATACGGGTTAGCAAGGAAATACGATGCGACAGATCCGAGTATTGTTGATACGATGATCGAAGGCATGAAGCTTGCCGCTGTCTGGAACACCAGGCTTTTTGAAGTATAACCGATAGCCTTGTAGATACCGTAGTCCCTTCTTTTCGAGAAGATGAGAGATCTGATGAGAAGATAAAGGACAAGGAGGATAACAGCTCCCGAGATAAAGCAGACAAGTACGAGCATCAGTGTTGCGATACCTTTGAATGTTGCGAGGGAACCCTCTACATTCTGATAGAAGTTAACGGTATTCATAAGCTTATCTCCGAGCTTTGATTCGCAATCCTCGAGCACCTTGACTGTCTGTTCTTCCGTTTCAGTATCAAAGAGGTAGAATGGCATAAAGTTCTCTACATCAGCAATATTTCTTGCTGCGGCTTCACTCATGATACATTCTCTTGCTCCGTTATTTGTGGTCTGGATAAAACCGGTGATGATGTACGTATATGATTTATCTGCATATTCAAACTTGATCTCATCGCCAATATCCAATCCGTTATTCTTTGCATACTTTCCGCTTAAGCAAAGCTCGTTATCGTGAGACGGAAGACGTCCCTTGTAGCAAACATCTGTATTATCCATTTTCGAAGGGTCCTCGAAAACATTGATAATGAAGATATCCTCATCGTTTGTAAAAGCACGGAAATCATAAGTCTTTCTGATGTTACTTACTTCAGGCATTGAAGCCAGGAGATCGTAAGCTTCATCCGCATTCTCATACTCTACTGCGATACCACCTGAACAGATCTCCAAAGCCATAAGTTTAAGATTCGGATTACGGTTGAAGTTCTCATACATCAGGAGCGAGATAACGCAAAGGAAGATCAGGAATGCAGTAACCACAAATGTGATGATGTTCTGCTTGAGATTCGAGAACAAAGTCTTCAGTGCAAGACTCATATCAAGACCGAAGATCGACTTCTCGAGCTTGACCGGATTTCTCTTGAAGTTATGACTCTCGACACCTTCACGGAGAGCAACGATAGGAACGATCTTATTGATCTTACGAACAGAGATCATTGTTGCCATAAAGGTTAAGATTACCACCAGCACGATTGCCACTACTGAAGCAATTACGCTGAATGAAGTATTATATGCGAGTCCCATCTGAGCGACAACTACCTTAGCTACGGTTGGAAGCGCTGCATAGGACAGTGCCACGCCTGCAATCGAAGCGATCACTGCGATTCCGATAAACATCAGAAGAAGTGATGCTTTGATATTCTTTCCTGTATAACCGATAGCCTTAAGGGCACCGATAGTCTTCATGTTCTCTCTTACATAGTTTGATATGCTGTTCGCGATCATCATGGTTATAACTGCCATAACGATGATGTTGACCGTAAGGAAAGAAACGGCAATGATGAGGGACATAAATGTCCTGGACATGATAATATCGCTCAAACTGACATTCATCGCTGACATAGTGAAGTCATGTGTTATTACATCATTGCTGACTCTTGTAGCGAAACGGCTCTGCATAACTCCGTCCTTAAGTTCATACGGAACGGCTGCACAATAATTTGTCTCGCCTGAGAGCTCCATGAGTTCGTCATATACATTATCTGAAACGACCATCTCATAACAACCGGAGTTGTTACAGCCATAGTATGTATTCTCAAGAAATCCTCTTACCTTAAGATCATATTTTTTGACCGACAGTTTGAGATTATATGTATCACCGATCTCAAATCCACCGCTGGTGTGAAGCTGATAAGGAAGATAGATATAGTTATCCGTTATGGAAGTGTCTTCGGAAATGATCTCGGTTCTTGCCATTGTCTTATTGAAAGCTTCTTCTGCATTCTCAACAAGAACATTTATAACAACCTCTGCTCCGTCAGTATTGCTGATAGTACCTTCTGAATTGTAACTGAGAGCATAACTTGTACCGTATCTTACGACGTCATCGCCCATCAACTCTTTAATGAACTCTTCGTCCTTTTCGCCGATGTTATAGATCTTGATAACACCATCGCCGGAATCGAGCCTGTCGGCTGATCTCTGTGCCGTCGGATAAACATCGGTGAAGAGTACCATGGATATACTCAGAAGAGAAGCAGCAATGAGCATCAATAGAAATATGCCTACTGTTGTTCCCTTGTTTTTTCGAAAATGAGACTTAGCGAGCAACAATTCTTTTGTCATTGTTACCACCCCATTCCGCCTAAGAAATCACGAAGCTTAAGGTGACGTTCCTTATCTCCCGATACATACTTGCCGAGGTCGAGTTTACCTGCGATCTCACCATCCTTAACGTAGAGGATCCTGTTTCCTCTTCTGGCACTCGTGATGTCGTGAGTAACCATTACGATGGACTGGCCTTCGTTATTTGCTTTTGTAAGCGCGTCCAAAACATCTTTACCTGTCTTGGAGTTAAGAGCTCCTGTCGGCTCATCTGCGAAAACAAGTCTCGGCTTGTTTACAAGTGCTCTCGCGATACCGACTCTTTGTGCCTCACCGCCTGAAAGCTGTGTCGGGAACTTTTCCCAGAGGCCTTCCTCGATATCTACTGACTTAAGGATCTCTTTTGCCTTGGCTGCTGCAACCTTCTTGTTCTTTTCTGTGAGAAGTCCTGCTGCAAGGACATTATCGAGAACGCTCATCGAGTCAACCAGGTATGTCTGCTGGAATACGAATCCGCAATTCTTTCTTCTAAATACTGCGAGCTCATCAGGTGATTTTTTTGTGATCGTCTCGCCTGCGAAAACAACCTCGCCGAGTGTCGGCTTATCCATTCCGGAGAGTGCATAAAGAAGTGTGGACTTACCTGCTCCGCTCGCACCCATGATGACTGTGAAATCACCTTCGTAGATGTTGAGGTCAATGTTTCTGAGTACGTGCTGCTGTACTCCACCGTTTGAAAATGTTTTGCAAAGTTTATTGGTTTTGATTATTTCGTTCATAGGTCTTTCGTCCTCCTTATGGCACCATAGTACAGATTCAACCCTTAAGTGCCTTTAAGGAACTCTTAAATATTTCTTAAATCGTCCGGATAAGGAAGAGAACCTTTAATCCCGGATCTTCGTTGGTGACGAAGATATCGCCGTCCATGCTCTTAAGGAAATAGGATGTAAGATAAAGACCTAAGCCCGCTCCGTCTTTTCCTTTACTGTTCTCGCCTCTCTTATACTTCTCCTTAAGAACGGAGATCTCTTCATCTGTAACGCCCGGACCGAAGTCTCTGACAGAAACCTTAAGATATCCGTCTTCGAGTATCGCATCAACGGTTATATCCGTATCTGCGTATTTATAAGAATTGATGAAGACATTATCGAACGCCTGCTGGATCCTGAGTTTATCAGTAAATACCTTGCACTCCGGGATCTTAAATTCCTTGACTCTTTTAAGATAATCCGCATTGCGTATCGCATCATATATACTCTGAGAACTGTTCTCTCCCGGATCGACACTGATCTCAGTCGCATCGCTTACGCTGGAACTGAAAAGATTATCAACAAGGACAGTAAGTTCATCAGCTTTGATATTGATCGAATTAAATCTCTCTTTTATCTTCTCGTCATTTGAGAGTTCATAACCGAATTCGGAAGCGGATTTTATCGACGCGACAGGAGTCTTGATATCGTGTGAGAGCTTCGCTACCATCTCTTTTTTAGCATCGTTGGCAGCCTTCTCAGAGGCACGTGATTTCTTAAGTTCGGTCCTCATGAGATCGAACGCTTCAGTAAAGCTTCCGAATACGTGTTTTCTATCAAGATCAAGAGGAACGTCCAGATCGCCTCCTGCAACGCGTTCAGCAAATGAAGAGAGTTTATTGAACGGTTCCGTGATAGTCTTACGAAGATAGAAATAGTACGAAAGGATCAATCCCGCCTGCAAGACGGAACTGACGATTACGGTAATTGCAATATTCCTTCTCCAGCCGTTGATACGGTCCACTGTTGTATTACGGAAGATCATGTGTCCCTTTAGCTCGCCATTGGACGATACATCAAGGATCGTATCATTTCTCTTGATCGCTTCACTTATGGTAAGAGAAACATCTTCACCATTTGTGTAGATGACATTTCCTTCATTATCGATAAGGCTGTAGGAAAGATCCGAAGGATAAGCATCTTCGTTTCCGTAGTTTTCTTCAACGGTCTTAAGACAGTGGTTTATGAGGATATTGTCCTGCTCAACATTCTGAGCTTTACGAAGAAACAAAGCAGTGAGTGATGCTTCGATAATGAAAACGATTATGATGACTATAACGAAAGTCTTGCTTCTCATTACGCGTCACCTTTTATATATTTGTATCCTTCTTTCCAGACAGTCTGGATACGCTTCGGATTTTTCGGATCATCCTCAATTGCTTCGCGGAGCTTTCTTATGTGAACGTTTAAGGTTCCGTCGGACGTGAACTTGTCCTTCCACACGTTGTCAAAAAGCTCCGACTTCGTGATGAGACGGTTATTGTTTTCGATAAGATAAGCAAGAAGAGAGAATTCCATGCTCGTAAGCTTCTTCTCGTCACCATCTACATGAACGGTCCTGTTCTTGAGGTCGACCTTAAGCTTTCCGTCCTCGAAAACATCCGGCTTTACGGTCTCAACAGCGTTTCCGAATCTTTTCAGCATAACCTTGACCTTGGCGAGGATAACGCCCAGGGAATAAGGCTTCTCGATATAATCATCGCCTCCGATATTAAGAGCGATTATCTTGTCATCATCGGTATTTCTCGCGGATACGAAAAGGATCGGGACGTTCATCGTCGTCCTTATGTGCTTACAAAGCTCAAAGCCGCTGCCGTCACCCAGATTGATGTCCAGAAGAATAAGCGATGCCTCGTTCTCCTTGAAGAATTCCAATGTCTCGACCATGCTGTAGAGCGCCTTTGTCTTAACATCGAACATATTGAAATATTCACAGGTATTGTCAGCGAGAACTTTCTCGTCATCTATTATCAAACAATCGTACTTCATTATATGCACCTCAACACAATAAAACCTATAACATTTTATCATAAAAACAGCTCCGGGCTTTAGACCCGAAGCTGTAAGAGTATCTTTTTCGAAAAAGCGATCAATCTTCAAGAGAAGTAGGACTCTCGATCTCGAAATAATCGCACATATCGTCCAATGTATCATCTTCATTGTTAACGAGCGTCAGAAGAACGTTATTACCGCTCCTGTAAGCTCCAAGGTAGAATGCGTTGCCGTAGCTATAGAAGTAAGCCATGATGTAATCGTCTTCTTCCTCGGTATCAAAATCCGGATAATAATCGGAAAGATCATCCCACTGGTCAAGAGTTTCGTCGAAGAAATCGTCGATATCATCCTTGTTCGTGAACGCAAGGGACATTACCCATACTGCTTTATAACCTTTATCACTCTGCTTGGAATACATATACGCTACTGATGAGTCAGCGTCCTTGATGGAACTGAAATATGCTTCAAGGTCACAAGCCTTGTAGGCGTTCTTGGTCTGTTTCTTGTCCAGGGAAGCCCACTCGCCTTTCTTAAATTCTTTTACATCATGCTCATCCAGCGCATCGATCATATCGTCTCCGTCGATCTCCTCGGCATCCAGTTCCTCTTCAAGGAATTTGGTAACCTTCTTCTGGGTGAACTTGCTCGTCTGAAGCATGCTGCAGGAGCAAAGCCCCGCCACCATAACACCTGACATTAGTAATGCTGCAATCTTTCTTTTCATTTTTTGTACCTCCCATTATTCCATTAGTGCATTTAATGCAAGTTCCATTCTAATATAGGTTAGTAAATTTTAAAACTGTATATATTCCGACATATCGCTCTTATTCGGACTACATCTATTGTAACGAGAGAAAAACGCAAATTTCTTTGATTGTGATTTTCAATGGCCTTAAATCTGTTTACTAGTATTTAACCTTACAATTTTGTATAAATTTATCAGTTTTTTTCGAATATTATTGACTTACTTTGTGCAATAGACTTGAAATCACTTTGTTACACAATGTATAATTCGACTATATATAAGTGTTATTTTACTTTGAAATTTTAGCAGGGGTGCGTTATGGCTGGAATTTTAGATGCTTTTAAAGGAAATAAGAGTGCGAAGTACGGTTCTTCCGGTGCCGGATACGGTAACGGATCGAGTACATCAGCTTCAACAGACCGCAATCAGGCGGCTATGGAGGCAGCTCGTGAGCGTGCAGCAGCAGCTAGAGCTCAGGTAGAGGCTCGTAAGGCTTGGGAGGAGACTAGAAAGTCCTCTTCTTCATCATCGTCTACAACGACACAGAACAGTGCGTTCAGACCACTCGATAAGTCCAACAGAGATTCTGATAAGATCCATTCTTCAAATCAACATACACCTATCAAGCGTCCGCCGGAGCTGTCGATCAATCGTGCTCAGGCATCGCTCTCAGACGATACAGAGTATGTAGGCAAGTCTTATAACAAGAATAAGACACCTGCTACTATCGCAGCTGAGAAGGCTAAGTTCGAATTGGATCAGGCTAAGAACCGTGAGACACGTCTTACAAGAGATGCTGAGATCGCAGCTTCCAAGGCTGAAGAAGCAAGACAGGCAGTTACTAAGTCCACTGAAGTTCTTCAGGCAGCTATCAAGTCCGAGAAAGAGGCTGCAGATGCAGCTGAATTAGCCGAGAAGGAATACAACGAGGCTCTCGAGGCAGCTGAACTTGCTCAGGCAGAAGCTAAGAAGGCTGATCTTATCGCAAGAGAAGCAGCAGAGAAGGCTCAGGAAGCTTTGAAGCTCGCTACACAGAAGAAATCCGCTCAGGATACAAAACTCGCAGCTAAGAGAGCTGAAGAAAAGGCCAGAAAAGCTGCAGAGGAGTTCGAGCAAGAGGCTAAGAATTCCTGTGAGCACGCTGAGGAGCTCGTTAAGAGTTCTAACGCTAAGCTCGAGGAAGCTAAAGAGAACACCAAGAAGGCTGAAGAAGAGTACGAGATCGCTAACAAGAAGAAGATCGAGGAAGACAACAGGATCGCTTCAGAGAAGGCTCAGGAAGCTGCTAAGGCAGCAGCTGATAAGGCTAAGGAAAAGGCCGAAGCAGCAGCTAAGAGAGCTCAGGAAGCTATCGAGGCAGCCCGTAAGCTCGAAGAAGAAGCTAAGGCAGCAGCAGAAGCGGCAGCTGAGGAAGCAAGAAAGGCTGAGCAGCTCGCTAAGGAGACTGCAGCACTTCAGTTCCCTAACAGCAATCCTGACAGCATGTCAGCACCGCCACTTCCAATGGCAGACGAAGTTGTTAACAGCTGATAATCAAACAAGAACAAGCCCCTGAGTTGATGCTCAGGGGCTCTTTTTATGCTCTTATCGTAACTTAAGCATATCTTCGATAATGCTCATGGTCTCTTCAACGGACCTGCTGTCATCCCTCTCTATGACCTTAAATCCCGATCTCAAGAATTCCTCGTAGCTTTCTCTGGAGTTGATCTTGATAAGGATCTGCCTGAAATTCTCCAGTGCCGCCTCAGGATCATCTTCCTTCAGAAGCTGCTGATACAAAAACTGCTTTTCCTTATCAGGCCTGTCAAAAAATCTGTTGACCGACACCATAGGATCCGTGACCATAACGATCACATGGTCCTCGTCCGAGATCTTCTTTAAGGTCTCAATGCAGATATTCGAGTCAACAAAGATCTTCCCTCCCTGCTTCTTAAGGTCTTCCAGTATACGAAGTTCCAGGATCTCGCATTCCTTTGCCGTATCATTGACCCACTTTAAATACTCATCCGGAGTCCTTGTTACGAACTGATGCCAGTCCTTCATGTCTCTTAAGTAGCAGATGTTGGGGAACTCGTTCTTATCAAGAGAATCCATGAGAACATCGTGATAGTTCTCCCTGCATTCGATGCCGTGATACTTCTCGGCAAATCTCTTTACCATGGTAGACTTACCTGCATATGCAGTTCCGATAAAATAATATATTTCTGAATCCATAATGATTTCTCCTTAATATTGAAAATAAAAACTTGTCATCAGACAGCATATTAAGGATCAAAGATCATTATCCCTGATCATTCGTCTATTTATTCACGAAATATGCTGCTTATTTTATCTGGTAAATCTTGTGAACCCGACCATAGTATTCTCCTCTTGTTTGATCATACAGATCATAACCTATAAAAAAGTTCTTGAAAAGAATTTTTAATTAACTTAACCTCATATCAGGACGTCCGAAAACTCATCAGGAGGCTATCAAGTGAACAAAGAACAACTTCACAGATTTATCAGTGAAAGCACCGGAAACGAGAGCAATATCTGCCAGATCTATGCGATCAAGGGCGGAAAGACCGTTTTCGATGACTGCTGGAGAGGATATAAGACAGATGATTCCGTAAACGTCAATTCCGTTACCAAGGGTGTTATGTCGCTTTTGGCGGGAATTGCCATCGATAAGGGTTTCATTAGGGACGTTGATCAGAAGGTATTGGACTTCTTCCCTGACTATCAGGTCAAGCGCGGAGAAAAGACCATATACGACGTAACGGTAAGGCATCTTCTCACGATGACGGCGCCGTACAAATACCGCTCCGAGCCATGGACCAAGGTCTGTACATCAGGAGACTGGACTCTGGCCGTGCTGGACTTGCTGGGCGGCCGTAAGGGCATAACGGGAGAGTTTAAGTATGCTACCCTCGGTATCCAGATACTTACGGGGATCATCGAAAATGCCACGGGAGAGAAATGCATCGATTTCGCGAACAGGAACCTGTTCCTGCCGCTGGGGATCCCAGAGCACTTTATGCACGGCGACAGTTCCAAAGAAGATCAGTTCGATTTCTTCATGAACAAGAGTCCGAGAAAGAACGAGTGGTACTCAGACCCTATGGACAGAGTTACCGCAGGATGGGGACTTTGCTCCTCCGCCAGAGATCTCGCGAAGCTCGGTGAGCTCGTAGTAAATGACGGCATGTATAACAGAAAGAGGATCATATCAGAAGAATATCTGAAGGATATGACCGCGTCACACCTTAAGCTGGGCGAGAGGTTCGGCAACATGAACTACGGATATCTGTGGTATAAACCGTTCGATGGAAGGGATGTTTTCGCTGCGATCGGTGACAGCGGCAACATCATCTACGTCAACAAAGAACAGGACGTATCTGTCGGAATGACGGGCACCTTTAAGCCATTGATCTTTGACAGAGTGGAGTTTATAGAAAAGAGGATCCTTCCGGTATTGGAGTGATAAACAAAAAGGACTGACTTACTTAGTCAGTCCTTTTCTCATGTAATAATCTCAGAATAATTCGTCCAGCAGGATAAAGTAGTTTATCTTATCCCAATCGGGCTTAATACCAAGAACGTCGAAGAACTTCGCGGGATCAAAATCGGGATATATCTTGCCTCCGAAAGTCCCGTCAGCATTATGCTTAAGGCTTCTGTAGCAAAGCGCTATATCCTGCCATTTATCGCCGACAGCCGTGCCGTCCAGATCGATAAATCCGCTTATCCTTCCATCCTCGACAAGGATATTCGGAAGGCAGAGATCGCCGTGGGATAAAACGGGCTCATAGTCAGGTTTATTATCCTCGAGCCACTTAAGAAGCTCCTCAGGATCCTTGAATCCGCCTTCACCATAGGTCGTAGGCTCGGAATCATCCACGTCCACCATATCATGCTCAACGCGGTATCTGGCTTCCTTAAGCCGGGCATCGATATCTCTGGTCTTCGGACAGTCGCTGATATCCACATTCCAGAGCATCTTTAAAGCCTCAGACAGAATCTCAAAAAGCTCATCAGGATGCTCCATATAATAATCATCACAGGTCATCATTCCCCTGATCCTGCTCATAAGAAGGTACTGATGATCCGTATCCTTCTCGAAAACGATAACCTGCGGAGCAGGAAGTTTTCCCTCAAGCCAGCGCATTACCTGTACCGAGGATTCCTCATCATACTTACGGGAATCCACGATCTTTAATACCATATTATCGAAGATAAAGATGGATGATCCCGACTTTCCGATATCGTCAGTCGAGTACCTTTTTCCGCTTATATGCTTTCTGATACTGTCCGGAACACTGCATAAGATCCCATACGGATCATCACGATGGAGAACCGATACATGTGTGATCTTATTTGAATCATCCGGATACTCTTTCTCAAAATACATTCCGATGGATTCAGCCGTTTTGATCGAACCTTCGTTAGTGTATTTGCAGTACGAATATAGTGCAGGATAGCCGGTATTCTGAAATGCCCAGTCACGCACGGCAGCGGCTGCTTCCTTCGCGTAGCCATTATGCTGCTGATCTTTTCTGATGTGATATCCGATCTCGGGAAGCATCTCGCCTTCAATGTTCTGAAGGGTCAATCCGCAGTCGCCGATCATCTCCCCCGTCTCCTTCAGACACACAGCCCAAAGACCGAATCCGTCATTTCTATAACGGTTCATATTGCGCTCGATCCACTCTACGACTCTTGCCTTATCAAAGCTGTACGGATAGTGCTGCATGATATCAGGATCACCCAGGACCTTATAGAGAGCTTCAAGATCATCCATGCTCATCTCACGGAGTATTAATCTTTCAGTTTCCAAAATCTTATTCATTTTTTATTCCTAATTCTTTTATAGTTTCAGTGCGGTAATGATCTCATCGCAGTCCATATCTCCGGTCTCCTCAAAGTCGAACGAAGCATATAGTTTCTTCGCTACATCATTACCCGGTACATACGATGTCCAGAAATACTGCGCAGATCCGCACGGAAATGTCTTAACAAATTTCAGCGCCAATTTAATAGCCTCGCGGCCATAGCCTTTTCCCTGACAAGACTTATCTATCATGAGTCTCCAGATATTGTAGTTATCCTTCGCGATCTCAGGTGCGTTAGTCCAATAATCATCCACGCCATAACCGATCATCAGAAATCCCACAGGCTTATCATCGTCATAAATACCGAACGGGAAAGCATGTCCGTTCGCCGTTATGGAAGTATACGCTTCGATGATGCTCCTGGTGTTATTGGACACGAATCTTTTCTGATCGTCCTCTACACTTAGTTCCAATATCTCCCATACATTTTCAGCATTTATCTTTTCAAGTCTTATCATTTACTGATCCTCATCAATATGATCCTTTATATCCGACACCGTAAGTGTCAGTGTAGTAGTCCACCCTTTTCGAGTTATCGAAAACAGGCGGATAGATGCTGTCTTTAGGATCGATCCCGACTAATCTGCAGACTTCGTCATGGCATCTTATAGTCAAGTCTTTCTCGCGTTCCTTCGGACCTAATTCCTTATTCGGAAACAATGGCTCACCAATATGCAAAGTGAACTTCGCCGCCTGATGGAAGATATTCTTTCTGACCCATCCCGGTTCACGGTAAGAAAACCCCAGAGGGAGGATCGGTTTATCGTTGCTGCATGCGATACGCGCAGGTCCTTTTTTGAAAGGACGTATAGGAGCGTAGTATTCCCACATGCTTCCTTCGGCGTAGATATGAAGCCAGCCGTGGTCGTCCTTAAGAAGCCCTGAAATCGCTTTAAGATACATCTTTGTCGCAGCGACGCTTCCCTCAGGGATCGGAATGCCTCCGACCATACGTATAAGCGTTCCGTTCTCGCCGTTAACATTCGGTGCCCACACAAGAAGATTTGAACGGTATGGACGTATCGCTTTCATGACCGCGATATAGTCCCACATGTGCACATGATTAGCAACGGAGATTACTCCGTTTTTAAGGACGTCCCTGTGTTTTTTGAGATTCTCTCTCCCCTCGATCTTTAAGCCCAGACGGACTGTGCAGAGAAAGAACACCAGTGCATACTCCAAAGCACGCACCATATCCTGCTTGAACCTGAATCCCTTTGAACGGTCGATATACGGATATTCCGTATCGAAAACAATGCCGCGGTCCTTGTGGACTTCAAGGTAGTGCTTGTTTGTATCGATCGGATATGGAAACTTATTCGTCTTCGGGTCAAACATGATGCACTAACCTCTTTTTTCTAACAATGTACCACCGTTCAGGCATTCTTGTGAAGGCTTATCTGCTTGAAGAGATTATAAAGACCGCTTCGTATCGCGTTGTTGTCATGATCCGCATCCGTTATCTCATACCAGATGTGAGAAGTACCGTTCGTCTCAAATATCTCATGATAAGACTTCGGATATGTTCCGACCACCGAATCTTTTGTTCCGCAGCAAAGGATGAAGACATCAGGTTCGATCGCACCGTCCTTAAACTTCATCTCGCTTTCCTCCATCATGCCCGGATGAATCATGAACTTATCCGTTGTCGGAACGATTCCCGGAGCTGATGATATCGCACACACATATCCGAAGAGTTCCGGTCTTTGAAGAGTGATAAAGATCGTCTCTCTCCCTCCCATCGAAAACCCTGCGAGATAAGTATTTTCCCTTCCCGTAAGAACTGAATAATTACTCTCAATATAAGGCATGAGATCATTAACCAGATCGTTGATGAAATTATCATAAGGGATGCAAGCCTCTGCATCAAAACCGGGTTTCTGATCAGGATCCGTTGCCGCGAACATATTCGGGCAGACAATGATCGTTTCCTCGATAAGGCCGTCATAAGCCATGTTACCGACGATCTCCTTTATCTTGTTGCTGTCGTCTCCCGAAAAAGAATATTCGTCTCCGAATATACCGTGCAGAAGATAGAGCACCGGATACTTTTTATCAGTGCTGTAATCTGATGGAAGCAGGATGCTGAAACCTCTTTCCATTCCGCACGTTTTCGAGAAATACGTATCATGAGAAAACTCACCGTATGTAACGTCTTCGCGGGTGGCGCTGGCGGATTCCGGACAGAAGATCTCGATCTCGCCTACCGAAGTGCCGTCGCCTGTATTGATATCCGAATCAATCCCTGACGCGAACATATTCTTATCGTTATTATCAGTCATATTCTTATTCTCCTTATCCGTTCCGCAGGCGCACAAAAGCATTGCCGTAATAAGAACTGTCGTAATTAGTCTTCTTCTCATCATGCGTGTGTGATCGACTGGAACATGACGTCGTCAACCCAGGTGTTTTCGAAAAAATCACCTCTGACAAAAAGTGTCGTATCCTCTTCATGAAGTTCCTGCTTGGTATAGCCAACAGGATCGTTCGGCGAGAAGCACAAGACAACATTTTTGATCTCTTTTCCGAAAGCTGAGACAACAGTCTCAATGTCGCAGTCACCGAAGATCGCATGAAGGATAAGTGTGTCACCTTCGATATCAGCTACGATATACGTGTCACTATCGGACAGATGGAAAACACTTTCCTGTATGAACTGGGAAAGATAGAACATGTATAATCCGGAATTATCCACCATATACATCTTCGCATTCTGGGATCTTTCATTGATGATACTTACCATCTTATCCCAATCTTCCTTGCAACTCATGGAAACAGGCGCTACGAGCCTCTCGCCATCATTTTGGACTTCCTTACTGAACTGATACTCCTTACCCTCCTTAAAGCCGAAGAGCGGATAAAAGGAAGTTACCGAATCATTGGCAAACAGGTACATTCCGTCGACTTTTCCTTCATAGTCGGAAATGATCTGTTCCATAAGCTCTCTGGCATATCCCTTGCCTCTGAAGTCAGGATCAGTCATGACCGTTCCGAGCTGTATGAGCTTTACGGTCTTGCCGTTGTAGTTTACGTTACATCTGTTTACGGAAACATTGGATACGACCTTACCGTCGATTACAACTGAATACGGGATATAGTTATCCTTCCAGAATCCGTTCTGATACCAGTTCTCAAAGTTAAGCCCGAAGACTTTTTCTGCCAATTCATTAAAAGATGCTCTTAAAGCATCATTATCTCTGTAGTTATTTATAATATTACTCATTTTTCCTCCTGATCACCTCACAGGTGATCGATCAATCTTGCCGGTCTTACCCCCGTTCCAGAAGCACACAGCATTCCACATGCTGTGTCCAAGGAAAAAGATCGACCGGAACTATTCTTTTAGTCTTATATCCTTCTTTCTCGAAAAGACCCAGATCGCGTTTAAGTGTCACAGGATTACAAGACACATAGCATATCTTTGACGGTTTCAAAGAGGCAGATGCCTTGATAAATTCAGGTGTTGTACCTGCTCTAGGCGGGTCTAAAACGATAACATCGAAGGAAATCTTGTCTTTGTTCCTCTCCATGTACAAAGTGCAGTCAGCCCCTGTAAAATCAATGTTTGTAACATTGTTACACTTGGCATTTTCCCTCGCACAGGCTATAGATTCACGGTTTAGCTCGACTCCGGTAACGCTTTTTACCTTCGAAGCGAGACAGATTCCGATGCTTCCCGTCCCACAGTATGCATCCAGTACTTTTTCGGTGCCTTTGAAGTCACATAATTCGATGGCTTTTGAGTATAAGATCTCAGTCTGAGCATGATTTATCTGGAAAAATGCAGTCGGAGAGATCCTAAAAGTCTTTCCGAGCACTTTATCTCTTATAAATCCCTTGCCAAAGACCGTCATTGATTTAGGTCCGAGGATCATGGAATCACGACGGTTATTTACATTGATAATAATCGATGTAATTTCAGGGTGACTCTTCAAAAGCGCCTTCACAAAGTCCTTTTTGCCCGGAAACACAGGATCTGCAACAACCATAACGACCATTACTTCGCCTGTTTCCTCAGACAGACGTATTAATGTTCGTCTATATAATCCGATGCCTTTTTTCTCGTCATATATACGTATCTTGAACGAAGCTAAGAGCTTACTAATGGTCTTTAGTATCTCCGATGCCCTTTTATTCTCGATCAGACAGTCATCGTTATATATGATCTTATGAGATCCTTCCTCATATGTGCCGTACAGGATCTTTCCATTCTGCTTTTCATATGCTGCATGGACTTTATTCCTGTAGTAATACGGTTCATCAGCTCCTATGATCTCATCAACTTTGCAAAAACCGTTTAAAAGAGTGGAAACTTCCTTTTGTTTGCTCACTAAGGAAGCCTCGTATTCTTTATTTATGTATGCGCATCCGCCGCATTTTTTGGCAAACGCGCAGGTTTTCATGCTCTCAGAGCTCCGTTAACGGTATGCTTGAGAAGAACAGATGTCGTAACGGATCCTACTCCGCGCGGAACCGGTGTGATACCCTCCACGATCTCGCTTACCGAAGCAAAATCCACATCTCCGCATAACTTGCCGTTCTCATCAACGTTCATTCCTACGTCGATTACATACTGGCCTTCACGGACATACTCACTATTGAGCATCTTTGCAACGCCTGCACAGGCAACGATAATGTCAGCAGCCTTGCACTCAGCCTTAAGGTCAGCTGTCTTTGTGTGACAGATGGTAACTGTAGCGTTCTCCCCCATAAGAAGCATTGATACAGGTTTACCGATGACCAGGCTTCTGCCGACGACCGTTACCTTTTTACTCTTAAGTTCTATACCGTAGAACTTCAATATTTCGATTACAGCCTGCGCTGTACATGGCGGAAATGTATTCTTATCACCCGTGAAAACGCCTGCAAGACTTGCTGTTCCCATTGAATCAACATCCTTCAGCGGGTTGATCAGTTCCTTGATCCTTGCCTCCGACAAAGATTTCGGAAGAGGTCTGAACATGAGAATGCCGTGAATATCAGCGTTCTCGTTAGCTTCGATAACTGCTTTCTCGAGATCATCCTGTGTGCAGTCGGAAGGAAGTTCCTTAACGACTACCTGACAGTTCATGCTCTCGAACTTCTTAAGAAGCCCTCTTTCGTATGCGAGGTCATCCTCCCTTGCGCCTACTCTTATAACTTCCAATGTAGGAACTACTCCCTCGAGTTTCAACGACTCGATCTGAGGAGCGAGATCCTCGTTTATCTTATCTGCTGCGGGTTTACCCAGTAATTCTTTCATATTAGCTTTCCAATCCTTTGTATACTTCTTTGTATGCGTTGTCACAGATAGTAACGATCTCATCCACTGCTCTGTTTGTATCTTCGTTGAGCTTAGCGGCATACTCTCTGTTCTTCATGAGCTTGGTGTTGATATAAACGTTCATAGCGGCACCTGTTGCAGCAGCTCTGCAAGCGGCAGCAGCTACACCGACGTCACTTATTGCAAGACGTGATCCTTTGGTAACGAGTTCATCTACCAAAGCGGCAACTTCCTTACACTTCATTACGATATCAAACGGAGCCTGTGCGGCAACAACGAGGGCTGCCTCGAGGATATCGTCTCTTTCAGGATCATCCTTCGGAATACCGTATGCCTTTGCCAGAGGCTCGAAAGCATCCGCATCCTTCTGCATGAGATCCAGCATCTCACTGTTGAGATACTTAGCATCTCCCAGGATCCTCTCGATATCTATCTGATATTCAGCATACTTCTTCTTTCCTGTCGTAAGTTCTCCCACCATAGAGCAAAGAGCCGCACTTACTGCACCCATGAGAGCGCTTGCGCCTCCGCCGCCCGGTACCGGAGCGTTAGAACAAAGTTCATCTGTGAAAGTTACGATCGTCTTATTTTTCATGTGCCACACCTCGTTTTTTATTACTATTAGAGTTTAGCACATGAAGGCAAAAAAAGAAGGCTGACATAATCGACAACCTTCTTTTCGAAAACGCTTATCAAACTTACGACTGGATGAGTCTTCTTATCGTCAGGATCGGCATCATATCAAGGCTTCCGTAAACAACCTGTCCTCTTGAACTGGATGCGTGGATGACCTGACCTCCTCCGACGTAGATTCCTACGTGACCGCAATATCCACCGCCGGTATCCCAGCAGACTACGTCACCTATCGCTATATCTTCTCGGGCGACATTGATTCCGCAGCCCGTTATGGATTGCGCGAGGTGCGGAACCGAGACTCCGACCTGCCTGTAGGCGAATACTACAAGACCTGAGCAGTCAACGCCGCTGGTGGACTCACCGGCCCAGACATAGCTTACGCCGAGCATTGCTACACAGATATCAACGATACTCTGACCGTTACAGCCTGAGATCGCAGGAAGTGATGCAACCTTACCTGTCTTTCCTCCGCCTGATGATCCTCCGCCTCCGGAAGCTCTCCTGGTCGGAACAGGTGTAGGTGTCGGCGGTGGTGTCTGTGTCGTGTAAGAAATATATACGAAACCGACGTTTCCGTTAGGGGTCTCAACCTGGAACCACTTATCTACTATAGCCGTACAATGAAGTCTTGTATAACGTGAAAGCGATCCGAGATACTCAGATCCTGCATCTGGCTCTGCACGAAGAGAGAGGCTGTCACAGTCAACCCATACGATACGGTCGATAGCCTCGAGGACCGGCTCAACGGAAAGTGTATTTGTGATTACGTATCCTTCCGTTCCGTCTTCGGTACGGATCTTGGACCATGTGTCACCGATTCCTATTCTCGTAACTCGGGTTGTCTTTGCGATAGTTGCGAGAGTAAGGGAGCTCATGTCAGGAGTTTCCTTGATGATGGAATCATATGCTGCGATATATAAAAGGCTGTCGTCAGGTGTGAAAACAGATGTATCGAGAAGCTCGATAGGAAGATCCGCTTCATCGTACTGCTGAACGACGGTAAATGTCGGAACATCACTGTATCTCGAAGCTACAGGTGCTGCTGCCTGAGGAGCTGCGCCCTCGATATATGTAGCCTGGGCAAGACCTCCCTGACTTACATCGATAAGACCGTCTTCCGTATATTTGATACCGTCTGTCTGCATCTCGCTTCCTTCGAGAGGCTGTGCTTCTGCGAGTACCGGGTTAGGTTCATATTCCTCCTGAATAACAGGGACCTCTT
>CADCQX010000105.1 GCA_902803695.1 Oscillospiraceae bacterium | reverse complement strand
GGAGGCTTCAAATGCCGGCTGATGTTGTTAAAAAAAGAGCCGCACTTGGGGCTCCGGGCGTAAAGACTTTCTTCCTGTCTGTAATCATCACCACCATGCTCAATATGGGATTCACATGGATGATGACGTCTACATATAATCTCAGGATCTCCATGCCTGCCATCGTCTTATATTCGATCGGTGCGGCTTTGCTCATAACACCGATCCATTACACGAAGAAGATCTATTTCTCATTCATACCGATGGTCATCGTACCGCTCGGCTTCGCGTTTATGGTCTACTTCGATATATTCGATTTCTGGGCAGCTATGAAGGTCGTCTTAAATAGTCTCCAGGAGAATACTTTCAGAGCAATGCCGGGATCGTTCGGAGTCTACAGCAGAGGTAAAGATGCGCTCACAACCATGCTCGCATTTTATAACTTCATCCCTACCGTCTTTGCGACATTTTTTATCGTCAGACGAAGGGATCTTATACCTGCAATTCTGTTCTATATTCCGTATTTTGTCTGCTCGGTCGGACTTGTTTTCAAGTTCCCTGATCAGATATCATTCGAGATATCCATGGCAGGTGTTCTTCTCCTCGTTTTGATCCATGTTTTTCGAAAAAAAGACAGAAAGAGTTCGGAGACAAAGACTCTTATAATGATCGCACCTGTGATGATCCTTATGCTCGTTATCGGATTTATCTTCCCGCAGGATACTTACGATAAAGATAAGATCGCACAAAGGAGCATAACCCAGATAAGATCAATGGTGCTGAAGTCACCTCTGAAGACAAATAAGCACGTCATGAATGCCATCAATAAAGCCGAGGGCAACGAGGTGACGAATAAGCTTACCGAAAATATCGCTCAGGGCTTCGGCTCGATCACGGGAGCAGATACCGATCTTAATGCAGTCGGTAATTTCGATCCGCCGCTATATACCGTGTGCAGCGTGGTCAAATCCGAGAATCCCGAATATGATAATCCGGATATTCCGGTCTACAAAGGAAGCTATCTGTATCTCAAAGCAAGTTCGAAAGATATCTATGAGGATAATTGCTGGAAGAGTCAGGGTTACATTCCTAATCCGTTACTGGATCTGTACGACAACACCGTGCTCGACTTTGCTCCGTGCCAATATAACGTCTTTATCTCATACATGCTGGATCACGATGTATGTCTGACGCCTTATTACTTCGATATGTATAACTACGGTTCTGATTATTCAACAACTGCATCGGAATTGAAGACGAGCGAAAACGTATTCCCGGACGGTACGAATCAGGTCATAGAGATCGAAGAAGATGACGGGTATGCCACCCAGTATTCAGGCGCTCTTTCTCCGATAACGGCAAAAGCAAGCGCATATAATTCCTATAACTCCGGAAACTCATTCGCAAGTTCCGCCATTCCTGAAAAGTGCGGAAATCTCTATTCCGCTGATTATATTAATGATTATGTTTACGGAACCAATCTGAATGTTCCTGATGAAACAAGACAGGCAATTCTCGATTCCGGTGTACTTCCTGAATGGTATCTGCAGATCTTAAACGGAGAGATCGAAGTATCTGACGTAGACAAAGTAAGAGCCGTTACGGAGTTTGTACGTGAGCTTCACTGGTATGATAAGAACACTCCGTATCCGCCTGACGATGTTGATTTCGTCGCATGGTTCCTGGGAGAAAGCGACACGGGATTCTGCGTACATTTCGCATCAGCTACAGTTATCCTCCTTCGTATGATCGGCGTGCCTGCACGTTACGTTGACGGATATATGATCTCAGGTCTTCCGTTCGGACATGAACGTAATGTCTACTCAACAGATGCACACGCATGGTTCGAATTCTATCTTCCTGAATTCGGCTGGGTAATGGGTGATTCCACTCCCGGTAATGACAGGGCAGCAAGAAACTTCGATATCGACGCGATCGCTCAGTACTATCCTGAATATCAGCAGGTATCCTATCTCGCATCACCAGATCCGAATAACAACAATCCGCAGGTTAATAACGACAGTAATACACCTACCCCTGTTGATCAGAAACAGAATCAGACGAATGAACCGACTGAAGCTGAAAAGAAAGAGATAGAACAGAAGACCGAGAAACAGAAAGTCGATCTGACCTACGTCATCGGTTACGGTCTCATGGGATTATGCGCCGTCGTATCTCTTCTTCTGATCCGTGTGGTATATGCATTCTACTGGAAGTCCCAGTTCGCAACTAAGGAGATCAACGACAGGACCAGATCTTACTATCACTACTTCAAGTTTATAACTAAGATCCTTAAGTCACGTCCGCCGAAACGCGCGACCTTCATAGCTGAGAAAGCCGCCTTCAGTAACGAGATGATATCGGACAAGGAACTACGCGATCTTATCGATATCAGCAAGAGAACAACAAAGGCCATGTATGATAAAAATCCATGGTACGCGAAGTTTATCTATAAGATATTCTCGGTAAAAGTCTGACATTAAAGATGTCCCGGGAAAAGTAAATTCCCGGGACATCTTTTTCATGAAAAACAAAACACATTTAAGTGATCAAACGCGTATCCTGTCAAAGAACTTAACATACGTAAGAGGGATCGCTCCGATGATGGCTACGGCGCCCTGTATAAGATTAGGGATAAGTGATCCTACGGCAGCCGCAGCGCCGTACATAAACGGCAAAGATTCAAATCCGAAGTAACCTATAACCATGATAAGTTCCGCGATAACAGCAGCCAGCAATTTACGCGGGAGCGATACTTTATTCTCGCTGTTTCTCTTCATGATGAGACCAGCTACAAAACCCATAATTCCCTTTATGAGAAACGTCGGCAATGCGTACTGTGCATAACCTGAGATAAGGTCTGCCGCAGCTGCACCGATTGCAGAAGGAACCGCTGCGATCGGTCCTAAGATATATGATGCTACAAGTATTATCAGGTCACCTAAGTTAACGTGTCCTATAGCTGTCGGAATATGAAGTTCCGTTCCGACAAATATCAGTGCTGCCAGTACTCCTATATATGCTATCTTTCTTATCTTAAGCTTGTCTTTCTCATGCTCGCTCATTTTGATGCCCTCGCTCCTGTAGGTTGCTATTGTCTTCCGACAGCTACTATGTTACAACTTATCTGAACATATGAAATAACCAGATTCGGAGTTTTTTATATAACCAGATGAAGAGAAAAACCAACGAGACATCATACATAAAACTATATAATCACATCAAAAAAGACATCGTTGACGGCGTCTATCCTTATAACACCAAGATCCCTTCCAAGAGGACCATGGCATCTCAGTTCGGCGTCAGCGTTATCTCAGTCGAGCACGCCTACGACCTTCTCCGTGACGAAGGTTATATAAGAAGCGTCGAAAAGAGCGGCTACTTTGTTTCCTTCCGCGACTCAGACGGTTTCTCATCATTTCCGGAAGAAAACCTTCCATCTTTTCATCAGATATCCGCATCACAGGAAGGCTACGTCTTCCCTGTCTCCGTCCTATCGAAAACAATGAGGACGATCTTAACTAACCGCCAGGAAGATATCTTAAGCAAATCACCTAACTGCGGCCTTCCTGAGTTCCGTGAAGCCATCTCCAGATACCTTGCCCGTAACAAGGATATCCGCATCGATCCGTCAAGGATAATCATCGGATCAGGAGCCGAATATCTCTACAATCTCATAGCTGGATTGTTGGGCGACGAGATCTTCGCTCTTGAAGATCCGTCCTACGAAAAGATCCAGAGAGTATACGGTAATTCCAACATAAGATATGAGCTTCTTCCTTTGGGAAAAGACGGCATCGAGAGCAAAGCTTTGGAAAGAACAAAAGCCAGCGTTTTACACATCTCTCCATTCAGAAGTTTTCCTACCGGAATCTCCGCTTCCGCATCCAAGAGACATGAGTATATAAGGTGGGCAGATTCCGCCAAAAGGATAATAGTCGAAGACGATTACGAATCCGAATTTTCCGTTCTCGGTAAACCTGTCGAGACATTGTTTTCGATGGCGACAAAAGATAATGTCATCTACCTCAACACATTCTCGAAAACGATCTCCCCTGCACTTCGTGTCGGTTACATGTTGCTGCCGGAAGAACTCATTTCAAAGTTCGATCAAAAACTGGGATTCTATTCATGCACTGTTCCTACGTTCGAACAACTGGTCTTAACTGAGCTTCTGAATAACGGAACTTTTGAGCGTCACATCAACAGAGTGAGACGAAAAATGCGTGCAGATCTTTCATGACCTACACACTATCTACAAATCTATTTATCGATTTTGTTATTTTCATAATTTTCTGTTTCAAAAACGATATTTTTTTCATTTTCGCAGATTACATTTTTGTAAGATTGCACCATTTAAAACGGCACTTTTTTTCAACAAAAAACATGCCGTTTTTTCATTCGTTTTTTTGCTCAAAAAGCCCACGATTTCAGCATTTGATATTCATATCAGATTATGTGTTTTTATGTCCAAAAACTGTCTTTGGAAATTACCGTTTTGTAAGTTGATTTTACGTTGCTATATGGCCAATTTTATGACATTGCAAATTGACAGTTTTTTTATCAAAAATCATTGAAGAAATGTTGTCCGAAAAAACGTTTTTTCTTAGTGTTATTTCGCATAGTACAAGCTCTCGAAATGCCTGATATATCCGCGTTTTGAGATTTTGAATATTAACGCTTTCTGCGAGTTTTTTAAAACGCATCAGAGCAAAACGTTTCGCTCGTATAATATCACAAATTTGACACGAAAAATCGGCAAAAAAGTTGTCAGATTTCACAACGTTTGCTATAGTGGTTTTAATTCGTTCGGCGAAGAGCCGATCAACAACAAAAAGGAGGTTGAAAAACAATGAAAAAGAAGTTATTGGCACTCTTCATGGCTACTGTACTTTCAGTAAGTGTTTTAGCCGGATGTAGTAAAGGTAACGACGGCGGAGTTAAGGAGATCACATTCATGGTTTGGGATGACTTGGAAGCATCTCAGGATTTGATCACAAAAGGTTACAAGGACTCCATCGATCGTTTCAACAAGGATTATGAAGGTCAGTATCACTGCACACCTATCACTACAAACCTTGAAGAGTACTACAATAAACTGAACACGATGGTAGCAGGCGGCGAGACTCCTGACGTATTCATCGTATCACCTGGTGCTAACATGAACGATTATGTTATCCCTGGTGTAGCAGCTAAGTTGGATGATTATCTCAACCAGGACGGTTGGAAGCAGACATTCACATCTGACGCTGTATTCGCAGGCGGAACATACGGCAGCGAAGCTAAGGACGGCCCTGGTATCTATGCTATCCCGTTGAACATCGCAGCAGCTTGCGTATTCTACAACACAGAGATGTTCGCTGATGCTGGTGCAGAAGTTCCTGAGACATTTGATGATCTCCTCGCAGCATGTGAGAAGCTTCAGGCTAAGGGCTATACACCTATCACTATCTCAGCCGGTACAGCTTGGTGTCTCTCAATGGTAGCAGGTTACCTCTGTGACAGAAACGGACTTGACCTCAACGATATCAAAGAGCACAAGACAGACTGGATGGATTCCAAGGTTATCAACTCCGGTAAGCAGATCCAGGAATTGAGCAAGTACTTCCAGCCAACAGCAGCCGGTGATGACAACGATATCGCTACAGCAGCTTTCTATAATGGAAATGCAGCAATCCTCATCCAGGGTTCATGGGCTATCGGTCAGATCAATGGTAGCTGCGAGCCTGGTTTCGAGCAGAAGGTTGGCGTATTCGCATTCCCTGCAGTTTCCGGTTCATCCGCAGATCCTAACAGAGTTATCGCTAAGTCTGACTCTCTCTGCATGAGCTCCACAACAAAGAACCCTGACGCAGCAGTTGCTTTGATGAAGTATTTCGTAGACGATACAGCTCAGAAGTACACAGCTGAAAAGGGTGGTAAGATCCCTGTAACTAACGTTGAATATGATACATCAGTAGCTCCACCGGAGTTGGCTTATGTTATGGACGTATTCAAGAGTGCAAACTCCACATTCGGATTCTATAACGAGTCTCTCTATGATACAGAAGCTGGTTCAACATTCGACAACTGTTTCGTTGAGATCTATAACGGCACCGACCCTGCGGAGGCGTTGAAACCGATACAACAATACTACGAAGAAAATGTCTGGGAGTAGACACCCTAATAACTAAAAACTAATTGCGAGGATGTCAGTCCCGGTCTTAACGGGACTGACATTCTTAAAAGGAAAAATCTATGGATAAGCTTTTACGTAGAAAACGCTATATTATACTTTTTCTGGCGCCGGCTTTTATTCTTTTTACTGCGGTATTATTCGTACCGATCTGCAAAGCGGTCTACTATTCATTCTGTGATTACAAAACGAATTATCCGATCCAGTTTGCAGGTTTCAAGAACTACAAGCAGCTTTTCACGAAGGACCAGACGATGAGGATCGCGTTCAGGAACTCCATGTTCTTCATGGTGTTCTCCTGTGTAACACAGCTTTTGTTCGGTCTTATACTTGCGGCTTTGTTAAGCAACATCAAAAAAGGCCGTAACATCTTTAAGAACATCTACTATCTTCCATGCGTTCTCAGTAGTGCAGCTCTCGGACTTTTGTGGATGTTCGTATTTACGCCTTCTCTTGGTATCAACAAGATGATGGAATCGTTCGGTTGGATCGACGACTGTATGAACGGACCTCAATGGTTGTTCAATACTGAAGGTACTATTATCCTGCCGATCATCGTAATCTCATGTGTAGCACTTTGGCAGTATGTCGGACAATCGATGATGCTTTACATGGCTCAGATGTCCGGTATCAGTAAAGATATTTATGAAGCAGCAGCTATTGACGGATGTACTCCGACTCAGGCCTTTTTCCATATCACGTTGCCTTTGATCAGACCAATGATCGCGACGGCTATGAGCCTTAATGCGATCGGTTCTCTGAAGTTCTTCGATCTTGTTTACAACATGATCCCTGAAGGATTCCTGGGCAACCGTGCACACGTACTTGCAACGCATCTTTATGACCAGGCGTTCAAGTTCAACAAGCTCGGCTATGGTTGTGCGATCGGTGTTGTTCTTTTGATCTTGTGTCTTATCGTGACAGTCCTGATCAACAAGTTCGTCAAGGTCGACAGTTACGATATGTAAAGGAGGCCCGAAAACAATATGAACAATACTGCTCCAATTAAACATAAACGCGGTAATGCACAGCAAAATCTCGTACATGGTCTGATATATGGCTTTCTCATCTTTCTTGCGTTGATCTATATCCTCCCTCTTTTGTGGGTCGTTATCACTTCTTTGAAAGATGACAAAGTATTGATGACTTCTCCTTGGGCGATGCCTGATCACCTGATGTTTGAGAACTACAGCTTCGCATGGACAATGGGTAACCTCGGCAAGGCAACACTGAACTCGTTCATCGTATGTTCCGTTACCCTGGTCGTCTCGCTTCTCATTGGTTCCATGGCAGCATTCGGTATTGCACGCCTCCGTTGGAAATTATCCAAGCTGGTGCTCACCTATTTCATGATCGGTATGATGATCCCGATCCCCTGTGTGTTGATCCCGCTGTTCATTCAGTTCTCCTCATGGAAACTGACCAACTCACTGATCGGACTTATCATTCCTTACGTAACATTCTCGCTGCCGATCACCATCTATATCATGGTCGGATTCTTCAAGGGAATCCCTAACGAGATGTTCGAATCAGCCGTAATGGACGGATGTTCCGTTCCACGTATGTTCTTCGAGATCGCACTTCCGATGGCTAAGACAGGTTTCATGGTAACAGGTCTTATGTCATTCGTAAGTAACTGGAACGAGTTGCTTTTGGCAATGGTATTCATCTCCAGAGAAGCACAGAAGACACTTCCTGTATCTCTTACAAAGTTCGTAGGACCTTATCACACGAACTACACACAGATGTTTGCAGGTATCGTTATCGCAGTCATCCCTACGATCATCGTATACTGTCTCTTCGCTAACCAGATCGTCGAAGGTCTCACGGCAGGTGCTGTTAAGGGTTAATTATTTTCGAAAGATATGATTTATGTTTTAAAGGTCTTCCTCATACTTGTGAGGAAGGCCTTTTTCTTTTTCGAAAAAGAACACTTTACAAGGCAATTGTCTGATTTGCTATAATACGGGGTAAGGAAGATACATAAGAAGGAGAATATCATGTTAGAGAAATGTCCGAAGTGCGGCGGCCATCTGACCGATGAACCGGGAAACGAATACCTGGTCTGCGATGACTGCGGCGAGATGTATATACCCGAAGCCGAAGAGAGAAAACTGGCGGAAGAAGATGCCCCAAAGATAGTTGACCAGACAGTCGAATTGGGTAAGATCGCTGTTGTCAAAAAGATCGTTTACCCTATTATGTTCGCGCTGATCATATTGTGCATCGGCCTGGTGTTTTACGAGATAAATGAATACACCAAGGCTACCGATGTGAAGTTTGCAGTCGGAGCCTTCAGCAGTTTCGATGAATATGATAACTTGGAGACTACCCCCTCAACAAAACTCACAGAGAAGATCATGAGGGAAGATTATAATGTCCACTATGCAATACGTTACAGAGCTATTATAAACATCGTGATCATCCTGGGAGGTGCCATAGGAATAGCGGTATCGGTGCTCGTATCCCTGATCATCATCGAGATAGCGGATGCCCGTATATTCAAAAGACCTAAAAACAAGAGAAATATTGCTTTATTGGGAGGTCCTGCTGCCATCGCAGTGATCGTATATCTGGTCATATTGGCAATAATGATCGCTATTGTTCCGACTTCTCCTGACAAGGCGAAGTACGATCTTGTCATAAAGGAATATCGTGGCAAAAAAATGGACAGGACTTACAATAATCTAGAGAACAAAACCTACATACACTATTACGCTACGTTTGAGGAAGACGGCGAGGATCACAGGTTCAGCATAAGCGAATTCGAATATGATCATGTCTTCCCGACTCATCAGGGAGAATACTATTGCGCTTACGTTGACGGAGAGCTCTTCCACCTGTATCCGACCTCAACCTACATCAATTAAATAATGCTTGATTGAACCGCAGGGTCGTTGTTGTCAAGATTTTGACACAATGACCCTGTTTTTGTTAACTTTTTGCTCATAGTTTGTTTACATTTTGTTCACAATCAGCTATAATTAGTCAAATTCCTATTATTCCCGAAAACCAGTTCGCGTTTTCGAGAATGAAGAGAAATTGAAGTAGTATTTTTGTTTGGACGAAATGAGAAAACTGTTTGGGGAGGTTCTATGAAAACGAGAATACTTAAGATCACGGCAGCATTTTTGACTGCCATTTTGTTGTTCGCGATTTTCCCGATCTCGGCACTTAATCTAAGCGCTGCCGACCAGGATCAGGAGCTTCGCGATTTCGTTACCAGACTTTATAAAGTCTGTCTCAAAAGAGATCCTGATGAAGGCGGACTCAACTACTGGGTCGGCGAGCTCAGGGATAAGAAGGAGACCGGTGTGGCAGTCGCTTCAGGTTTCATCTTCAGTGCCGAGCTTCAGGAGAAAAGCTATTCCAATGAAGACTATGTAAAGATCATGTACGATGCTTTCTTCGGAAGAGAAGCAGACACTGACGGATTCAATTACTGGGTCAAGTGCATGAATGACGGAATGACCCGTCAGGAGATCTTCACGGGATTCGCGAACTCTAACGAGTTCTTTGAACTGTGCGGTTCATTTGATGTTGTTGCAGGTACATACATGCCTCAGTATGACATCAATAAGGTGATCCGCACCAACTTCTTTGTCGAGAGACTTTACAATGTCGTTCTCGGCCGCAAGTGCGACAGAGACGGAATGACCTACTGGACTGAGGAACTTCTTAGCGGAAGGATCTCAGGTACATCAGCTGCATCCGGTTTCTTCTTCTCATCCGAGTATGAGAACAGCAACAAGTATTATTCCGAATACATTGATGATCTCTATAACGCTCTTATGGGAAGACAGGCTGATGATTCAGGAAGATCCTTCTGGGTCAGCGACATGAAGAACGGAAGTTCCAAAGAGCAGGTCTTCAACGGCTTTGCTATGTCACCTGAGTTCAAGTCGATCTGTTCTGATTACGGAATCGTTCAAGGCGACAGGATTTCCGAAGCAAAGAACACGACAAACACACTTAAGCCTGATACAGATACGGGAAGTTCAAACGGTTCTTCAAGTTCGTCAGGATCATCAACTCCGTCAGGATCAAACGGTTCTTCATCTTCATCATCCGGTTCAGGAAACACCGTGACACCGGCACCTGCACAGCCGACAAGTTCCGGAAGCAATGTTACTCCTGTTACTACCGATGTTAAGATCAAAAATGCCAACCTTACTATCATGAGCGGATGCTCCGGTCAGATCGAGTTTAATGACAAGAACGGCAATACCGTT
>CADCQX010000104.1 GCA_902803695.1 Oscillospiraceae bacterium | reverse complement strand
ATTTGTCGGTATTTCGTCGTTTTTTTTCTACATATATTTTTTTATAGTGGAAAAAAAGGCGGCTTTTTATGAGAAGACTCATCCGTGAATACCTGCGAAAACTAGCTTTGCGCCCGTTATTAGTACCTGCGGCCATACTCATTATGTTCATGTGCCTTTTCGGAAGATACCTGATCAAAACTACTGACAGGACCGAAGGTGAATTTGAATTGAGGATAACCCACGTAATATCAGGTGTTTCTGGCAAAAATACTTACTACGGAAGCGTCAAGGATATCGGCAGAGTCAGGGTTGTTTGTGATGATGAACTTAATCCGGGAGATAAGCTTTTGGTCTTGGCCTCACTGTTTGAAGCTGAAGAGCCGTCCAATCCCGGTGAATACGATTACCGGGATTATCTTTTTCGGAAAGGCATCCGATATATCCTGAAGGTGGATGATATCAGGGAAAGGAATATTTCGGGGATCGGCTCTAAGGTCCATCATTTCAGGTATTTTATCCGCGATATTATCACGGATAAGCTCCGAAAAGAACTGAGTCCGGATGATCTTGCCGTTGTTTCTGCATTGTGCCTTGGAGACACATCGATGATAAGTGATGAAGTCAGAAGATCATTTGACCTGTCAGGCTGTTCTCATCTCCTGGCCGTGTCCGGAACGCATTTTTCATCATTTATTCTGATCATTTCTTACGCCTTGAAAGATCTTCCTTATCGAAAAAGACTTCTGTTGCAGGCCTTATTTATTATAGTGATAGGCTTTTTGACAGGGTGGACTGAGTCTGTTACAAGGGCTGCTTTGATGAGTATGTGCCTTTTAAGAGGAAAGGACAGATTGTCGGGTATGAACTTTTCGGCTTTGATCATGATGATATCCGATCCGTTTTGCTGCAGGACTTTAAGCTTTCAGATGAGCTTCGGGGCGGGTCTTGGAATGTATCTCGCATCAGAGAAGATAAAAGGGAAGACGGGTTCATCGATAATTTCATGTTCCTTGGCATCCCGAGTGGTCATGCTGCCCTACTTCCTTAAACAGGGACTTCCCGTGGGTTTTGGTTCTTTTGCGGTTATGGCGCTGTCGGTCCTGATAGTTCAGATGGTATGTCTTTTCTTCATTCCCGGAATCCTGCTGTCTTTCATAAGTCCGTACATGCTTTACCCGACTATATTCTTTTCGAGGATAACGGTAATGCTTATGAAGGTTGGTGAGGATTTCTACTTTGACTCATTTCTCTTGAGAGGAGATAGCTTTTCTTGCTTTATCCTGATCATATGTGTGATTGCTTTAGTCGTACTTAGGAAGAGGAAACTCGTAGTCTCAGTTCTTTCGGGCATTATCGTCATCATTTTACTGGTGATGTCTTCTGTTCTTGATTTCGATAAGAAAGTTATCTTTCTGGATGTGGGTCAGGGAGACAGTTGCCTTATAATCTCCGGAAACGATACATTACTCATAGACGGGGGCACCTATGAAGAAGGC
The DNA here is from genome assembly GCA_902803695.1 of Oscillospiraceae bacterium. Lineage (GTDB taxonomy): Bacteria > Bacillota > Clostridia > Saccharofermentanales > Saccharofermentanaceae > Saccharofermentans. The sequence continues at coordinate 1,397 of CADCQX010000104.1, read as the reverse complement.
TCCGGCGTGCTTCCCGATGTCTTGGACTACTTCCGGATCGAGAGTATCGATCTTGCTATAGCAACTCATCTTGATGAAGATCATCTTGGAGGTATCAGATATCTGGAAGAAACAGGAAGAGTCGATAAGGTTGTTACTTCGTATTCTGACATATATGAGACTATAGGTTCCGGAGATAGGATAAACATCGGAGATATCGAGTTTCAGGTGCTTTGGCCTGTTGGCGAGACGCATAATGGCGGAAATCCTGAAAGCGTTGTGGGAATGCTGATAATAGATGATGTGAATATCCTGATGACAGGTGATATCGATGAGGAGTCGGAAAGGATAATGGTAAATGAGGGCTTGGTGCCTGATTGCGATATCCTCAAAGTCGCTCATCATGGAAGCAGGACATCCTCCTGCCAGGAGTTTCTTTCTTCGTGTGAACCTGAAAACGCCGTAGTTTCAGTTGCTTTGTACAATATGTACGGTCATCCTGCGCCTGAGACCATGGAGAGATTGGGAAAAGTAGAGGCAAATGTGTTTTTGACCTCGGAAAACGGAGCGATTATTGTTATAATTCAAAGGAATAAATACAAGATCAACTGTTTTAAGGGGTAATGATGGCTTCGCATATCATAAGTTTCGATAATCTCAAGACGTTAATCAGCGAGAAAAAACTGAAAAGTATCCTCTTGCTCTCGGGCGAAGAGGATTACTACTGCGAGTATGCTGTTAATGCCATAAAGAAGCAGTATCTTGCTGAGGGCTCGGAGCAGATGGATTTCGTTAAGCTTAACTTCGAATCCAAGAACTTTGATCTCGATAAGATCGATGAGAATGTAATGCTCCCGCCGTGGATGTCCGAAAAAAGGATCGTAGTGGTCCGTAACTCCGGAATCTTTTCTGCGGCTGATCCGAAAAAGGATCTGGCTGAGGTTTTCTCTGAGTTTGTGGAGACTATTCCTGAGACTACTTTGCTCATTTTTTGGGATGACAAGATCGACAAGAGGAAAAAGCAGCTGTATTACGTTTTCGAGAAGAACGGGTATTGTTGTGATTGTCCTATTCTTAAGGAATATGATATTGAGGAAAAACTCCGGGCAAACCTTAACCGAAGCCATATTACGATAGACAGCGATGCCAGTGACAGTCTTATCAACAGGACAGATAAGTCCATGAGGGCGATCGCTTCGGAGATGAATAAGATAGTTCTCTATTGCAGGGAAAAAGGGATAACGCACGTTGATTACAATGTTATCGATACTTTGTGCGCGCCTGATATCTCCGGAAGGATATTCGATATCCTGGATGGTATCAGCGAGGGCAATTGTGCCAAGGTCCTTCTGACACTTGATAATATGATCACCCAAAAGGAACCGGTCGAGCGCATTAAGTACAGTCTCGCGAACCAT
>CADCQX010000103.1 GCA_902803695.1 Oscillospiraceae bacterium | reverse complement strand
TTATCCTGGCAGGGGTATTGTTTATCTATGGAACTTTCCAGCTGATGCACGGTCTCAATTACAAGCGTGACAGTTCAGCCAGAAGGCTGGGGCTTGAGACAAAGGAAAGAAATATCGAGGATCTTTATACGGTCGAATTGTGGGCTTATCAGGGCGCGATAGCTGCCAGAAGCCAACTGGGTGAAGACTATAACGGCGTATCGCACATGATGACGAGTTTTCCGGAATCGGTATTCCATGCTAATCTTCTGATCAACGCCGTTGATGATAAGTATGATTTTGGATTGAGTGATACATTTATCAGATCAAAGCCGGTCATGCTGAGTTCATATTGGAGCTATACGAATATCGTTGGCGTTTATGATCCGGTAATAGGTGAGTCGAATATCAATGTGGATTATACCTGCACGTACGATCTGCCGATAACCATCTGTCATGAGATGATCCATGCCAAGGGTTACGCCAAGGAAGGCGATGCCAACTTTATATCGGTTATCTGCTGCATTATGTCTGACCGTGCGGATTTCAGATACGCGGGATACTTCTGGATCTTTACGAGTATCGCTAATATTTTGGATAACTATGATCAGTTTTCCGCTGATCCGAATTTCAAGATGCTGGTCAAAGATATCAGGGCCAGCAATCAGTATTGGGAAAGTAAGGAAATGACCAAGCTGGCCCAAAAGGTCGGTGAGGTTTCCGAAGCGACAAATAATACGTACCTTGAGGCTAACGGCCAGGAGGGCGGAACAGAGACTTATACCGTAGACAGTAATATCTACGTGGAGTTCTTCTATAAGTACATCATGCCGGAGATTAAGCAATGATCGAAGTTAAGCTCATAGGACATGACGGATTTTACGGCATCAGTGATGTGCTTCGGCTTTTTTTCGGAAATGTAAAGGAAGATCGCGGGGAGCACCGTGTCTTTAGTGAGTCGGAAGAAGATCTCCGGATAGTTAGCGAAGTTTCAGACGGTGCCGTCACGTATGTTGAAGGCGAGAGGGATCTCTGGGAGAAGACCCTGAGGGAGCGTTTTCCTGAGGTGATCGAACCTAAACGCGAGATCAAGCGCCAGTTGTATTTTCTTTTATCGAAAAAGACCGGCAAGGATTTCCCGTGGGGAAGCCTTACGGGCATAAGGCCGACGGTCGTTGCCAAGGAAGTGGGAACAGCTGAAAAGCTGATATCCGATTATATGGTCAGACCTGATAAGGCCAGGCTTTGCATCATGACAAAGGACAACGAGGAGAAGGTGCTCGGGCTGTCGGATGAAGATGCCATGAACGTTTATATCGGAGTGCCGTTCTGTCCATCAAGATGTGCGTACTGCTCCTTTGTATCAGAGGAGATCAGTCACCACCTGGGAAGGCTCGGCGAGTATGCTTCGGCGCTGACGGATGAGATAAGCTATGTGGGCAGAAGGATCAAAAAAATGTCATCGCTTTATGTGGGCGGCGGAACGCCGACGGTCTTCTCGGATGAGGATTTTGAAAAGGTGATGCGGGCCATAAAGGATAATATGCCGGTTAACGGGAAAACGGAGATCACCGTGGAGGCGGGAAGACCTGATACCATCACGGACAGAAAGCTTAAGGCAATGAAGGAGATCGGAGTCCAAAGGATATGCATCAATCCGCAGACGCTGTGTGACGAGACTTTGAAAAGGTTTAACAGGAAACATACGGTCGCGGAGTTTTATAGTGTTTTCGAGAAGGCAAGGAAGATGGGGTTCGAGATCATAAATACGGACCTGATCGCGGGACTTGATAAGGAGCCGGAGGAGCTTTTGAAGTCGGTTGAGGGGCTTTTGGAGCTCGGACCTGAGAATATAACCATCCATACGTTGTACAAAAAGAGGCGTGCGGCGCTGAGCAGGCAGGAAGTCCTGGACGGCGATGACGGGCTCGACGCGGTGCTCGGGAAGGCTTATGAAATGCTTGAATGCAAGGGATATAAGCCGTATTATATGTACAGGCAAAAAGATACGAGTCACGGACTCGAGAACGTGGGGTTCGCGCTGGAGGGCGCGGAATGCATATATAATGTGGCGATGATGACCGACAGAAGGAACGTCATTGCTCTGGGCGCCGGAAGCGTCAGCAAGAGAATCTTCGAAGGAGGAAGATTCGAGAGATTCTCATCACCTAAGGACGTTCTCATCTATATAAGAGATCATGAGGAAGTGGCCAAGCGTAAAGTCGATTTTTTCGGGAACGGGGTAGAAGATGAAGTGTCCGAGATGTAAGACGGTGAATGACAACACCAGGACGATCTGCACGAAGTGCGGATTCTACCTCTATAGGAATGATTCGGATCCCAGGACGAGGCTGTCGAAGGAACAGATCGCGGAGATGGATCGTCGTGTTATATGGAACAGGATCAAGACTGTGCTCAAATGGACTTGGCGTGTTATCGTTTTTATTGTTATGATTTACTGGATAATAGTTATATTCATGTGGGCCAGTGATTATTTGGGGGTTAGTCTGGGGTAAAGGGCCCCTGGAGTGAAAATGGGAAAAGAAGAGAAGTTCAGTATAAGCCTCAGGCAGTTTCTGCTTGTAATCCTGATGCTGTCAGTATGTCTCGTTCTTATAGTTATGGGACTTCGAAACATCAAGAGGCAAATAGGCAAGGTTGAGGGCGAAGTTACGATCGAGGCAGGAAGTCCGATCGATATGTCGCTTTTTACGACTGACCTCGATTATGTAAGATGCACCACTGACCTCTCGACTCTGGATAATAAGACTCCCAACAGTTTCTATCTGACTTTCTGGTGCGATAACGTTCCGTACAGCAGTGTTCTTAATGTGGTTGATACCGTTGCGCCCAAAGCTTCCGTCAAGGATCTGAAGACGGACGTGGATAATGAGCCTGATATCTTGGATTATGTCGTAAGCTATAGCGACATCAATCCGGTGGATATCTCTTTTGTTCAGGAACCGGATTTTACAAAGGGCGGTATAAACGAAGGCAGCATCAGGTTCAGGGATATAGCGGGCAACGAGACGATCCTTCCCGTTAAGCTCGAAGTCATTGATGATTTTGATGCGCCGAAGATCTTTGGCGTAAAGCCGATCGAATCCTATGAGAATGATTCCATCAAGTACAGGGAAGGCATTACCCTGGAAGATAATCTCGATACTAATCCTACTTTGACGATAGATAATTCCGGAGTCGACATCACGAAGCCGGGAACTTATAAGGTTAAGTATATAGCGACCGATTATACGGGGAACGTAAGGGAGGTCGAGACGGATGTTACGATCCTCGCGAAGCCTGAGGGTTATGTGGAGCCTGAGCTCGTATATGAGGAAGCAATGAAGGTTTATCCGCAGATCGTAACTCCGGATATGACGGACGCGGAGAAGGGATTCGCGATCTATAACTGGTGTAAGAATAATCTCCACTATATCGGTGAGTCCGATAAGTCCCACTGGACTGCGGGAGCTTATGAGGGATTTACCACGCTTCGCGGAGACTGCTACACATATGCGGTCTGCGCCAAGGCGCTCTTGGACTGCGCGGGCATCGATAATTATCTGATCGAGCGCTGTGACGCCGTAACCACCAGCCACTACTGGAATATGCTCTTTGTGGAAGGCAAGTGGTACTTCATGGACTGCAGCAGCACTAACACTCCGATGAATGCATATCTTCTTACGGGAACCGAACTCCATGACTTAAGTTATGTTCACGGATTCCGATACAATTATGATCACACGGGTCTTCCGACTCCGACTGAGGAATCCATTCAGTACAGGATCAACTATTACAACAATACGATCGATCCGGCGTAGAGGAAAAGAATATGAAACTGGGAATCATTGGCGGGCTGGGCCCGATGGCAACTGTATTATTTATGGAGATGATCACTGAGATGACCGTGGCCCAAAAGGACCAGGATCATATGGGAATGCTGGTCGTAAGTGATCCGAAGACTCCTGACCGCACGGCTTTTATCCTGGGCGAGAGCTCTGATGATCCGCTTCCGTATATTAACAGGAGCGCAGAGACGCTGGAGAAGATGGGTGCGGACGTTATCGCCATTCCGTGCATCACCGCACATTGTTTTCACGATAAGCTCTGTAAGAACGTAAATGCGAAGATACTTAATGCAGTTGATGAGACTGCCGCTGTGCTTAAAAAGGCAGGAGTCACAAAGGCAGGCATTATGGCAACCGGCGGAACTTTGAGCTGCGAGCTTTTTCAAGAGGCTTTTCGAAAAGAAGGAATTGAGACTATAGTTCCCGATGATGAGACTCAGGGTCTCATCATGAGCATAATCTATGACGATATCAAGGCGGGAAAGGATCCGTCGAAGGAGAAGTTCGACAGGATAATGGGATACTTCGGAAACAAAGGCGCCGAAAAAGTCGTCTTAGGTTGTACAGAGCTTTCTTTGTTAAGGAAGAGCGGACTTAAGTCGGATCTTACCGTGGACGCGATGGAGATACTCGCGAAGGCATCCATAACGGCCTGCGGATATGAGGTCAGAGGAGAATATTTATGAATATGCAGCAAAGAAACGTAATGGAGTACCTGGATAAGATCGTGCTCCAATATCCTGACAAGGTGGCGTTCGCGAATGAGGACCCGGCCTGTGATCTGACGTTCGAGATGGTATACGATCGAAGCCGCGCGATAGGAAGCCTTCTGGACGAAAAGGGCTACTATGCCGAGCCGGTGGTCGTTTTCATGAAGAAACATCCGAATGCCATAAGTGCGTTCTTTGGCTGCGTTTATGGCGGCTGCTACTATGTGCCTATCGATGAGGAGATGCCGAAGTTTCGTACAGAACTTATCCTTCAGACGCTTAATCCGAGAGTAATGATCTGCGATGATGAGACGAAGAATATCGCGCTGGAGATGGACTTCAAAGGTGAGATACTTCTTTATTCGGAGGCCATAAAGGCTCAAGTCAACGACGGTGCTCTGAATAAGATCCGCGATAAGCAGATCGATACCGATCCTATCTATATTGTTTTCACGTCAGGTTCCACGGGTATCCCGAAGGGCGTCGTGGCCTGCCACAGATCCGTCATCGATTATATCGAGAATCTCTCTGAGGTTTTGGGATTTGATCACGACACCAGATTTGCTAATCAGACACCTTTGTATTTTGATGCGTGCCTGAAGGAGCTTTATCCGACATTGAAATTCGGTGCAACGACGGTCATCGTTCCGAAGTCGCTTTTCATGTTCCCGATAAAGCTTGTGGAGTTTTTGAACGAGCATAAGATCAATACGGTATGCTGGGTCGTTTCCGCGCTTACCATGATCTCTTCGTTTAAGACTTTCGAGAAGATAAAGCCTGAGTATCTTACAAATATCGCTTTCGGAAGCGAAGTTTTCCCGATAAAGCAATTGAACCTGTGGAAAGAGGCTTTGCCGAACTGTAAGTTCACGAACCTCTACGGACCTACGGAAGCAACGGGGATGTGCTGTTACTTCAAGGTGGACCGCGAGTTCGATCTTAATGAGTCCGTTCCGATCGGAGGCCCGTTCAAGAACACCAGGATCCTTCTTTTGAATGAGAAGAACGAGCTTTGTAAGGACGGAGAGGAAGGCGAGATCTGCGTAGTCGGAACATCGCTTACCATCGGCTATTATAAGAATTTCGAGAAGACCAATGAGGTCTTCGTGCAAAACCCGCTCAACAAGATCTATCCGGAACTCATCTACAGGACCGGAGATATCGGTAAGAGGAACGACAGGGGCGAACTGCTGTTCGTATCCCGTAAGGATTTCCAGATCAAGCATATGGGTCACAGGATCGAGTTGGGCGAGATCGAAGTAAACGTCAACAACATCGACCAGATAAGGACCTGCTGTTGCGTATATGATAAGGAAAAAGATAAAATAAAACTCTACTATGTGGGCGATATCGAGACAGGCGAGATCATCTCGATCCTTAAGGAAAAACTGCCGAGATATATGATCCCTAACAAAGCCGAGAAACTTGACGTTATGCCTTTAACGGCCAACGGAAAGATAGACCGTAAAAAACTCTCTTCTATGTGAAAGGAAAGACAAGATGGAAGATTTGA
>CADCQX010000102.1 GCA_902803695.1 Oscillospiraceae bacterium | reverse complement strand
TGTTTCGCGATCGGAAGCATGTCTTCCCAGGACAGTAAGATAAATGAGATCTACGTATGCTCTGTTATTTAAGCCGCGGGCATAACTACAAGATTCTTTTCTGTAACAGGCGTGAACTGTCTGCTCTCTGCATATACCGGAACCGAGAACAGACTGCAAAGTGTTGTCAGCGACAAAACCGCTGACAGAGAAATAATTGATTTTTTCATAGTGATTTCCCTTTCGTTGTCGTATTAATACTCCTTTAAACGACATTGAAGAAACAGTGAAAAACCGCGATAAGCAATTTCGGAATCACCTATCGCGGTCATATCCAAAATATGTGGTTGTATTGGGGATTGTTACATATTTATTTTGTTAGTTTGTTGTTTACCACATATTCCAAATATAATCATCACTATGCGCATTACCGTAATCCAACTCCGGATAAGCGAGGTAGAAGGCTTGTCCTACATACGCACGCTCTACGATAAAGCCATTAACAAGTACATGATCAGATGTTCTGACCTTCATGAACTTGAGTGCCTGATTCAATTCAGCGCTGCTTGGAAGACGGTTTAATACGATACGGTAGACTGTCTTGACATAAGTCTCGTCATCCATTCTGTATGTCCTTGTATTGAACTCTCTGGAACAAAATAACTTGTCGAGATAATCACATGCCGTGTAATCACTATTGATGTAAATATTTGTCTCTCTGATGTATGTCATCGTGTTATAGATACCGATCTGACGAAGTGCATTTGAAACAAACTTATAAGCAGCATAGTACTCATCGGCATCTGAATATTTTGCGGCTGCATCGATCTCAACTTTGACGATCGAATTCTCTACCGTTGCCGGTTTTGTGCCGGCTGATACAGGGAGTGCGATGACGCTGCATAAAGTAGACACAGTCAGTATCGCTGTTGCAAGCGATAACAGTTTCTTCATATAGGTTCTATCTCCTTTCAATAAACCCGCTATATTAGCATGTTTTTTCAAAGGATCCTTTGTATACTGTAGCTACTGTCGATATTCTACATACGTAGAATGCAGTTGTCAATAGAAATTTCTACATTTGTAGAACGTTTTCTAAAATATTTGAAAAAAGCCTGAACCGTGAGTTCCGAACGCGTTAAATACAGTTAACTATCCCTGTGTATAGGGACTATCTGCTGGATTTTGCACGAAAATACAGTTCATAAATACCTATAGATAGGGATTTTTAACTTGATTCAGAAAAAGCAGGCACAAAAAAAGTGTCCCAAGAAACTTGGAACACTTTACGTTGGAGGCGCCACCCAGATTTGAACTGGGGAATAAAGGTTTTGCAGACCTCTGCCTTACCACTTGGCTATGGCGCCGTGCAACTTTGATATTATGAGGTACAACGCCCCTTTTGTCAAGAGTTTATTCGTTACCTGAGAGCTTGTCAGGAAGGTCATTCCACAAGTCGTTCAGGTTGTCGTGGCGGTCGTATTTCATGATGACGATCTTATCGTGTGCGGCATAGATAAAAGGTATGTCCAGTTCGCCCAGACCCGGGTCTGGATTGAAAGCCATCTTCTCGTCGGAAGGGTCAGGTGAGAACTCGGCATGAATGTCCTCGCGGTTGCCACGTGCGTCGAGACGGATCCAGCCGCCGGCCGCATCAAGATAGGCGAATACCAGACCGTGAAGGATGAGAGGGGAGTCAGGCGTATCAAGTCTCAAGTACTGATACCCGATTCCTGCAGGGATGTTGTTGGCACGAAGGAGTGCGCAAAGGAGGTTGGCCTTCGCGAAGCACAGACCTTCTTTCTCCTCGAGAACACGGGAAGCCTTAAGGACTACTTTGTTTGATCCGATGTCGTGGGAGTGCTTGATCTCGTCACGGACCAGGAGAAAACACTGACGGGCGATCTCCAGCTCAGGATCGAAGTAGGCTTCCGGATCCTGCTTTTCAACTGCGTTTACTGCGCGCTCGTAACAATACTGCGCGATGATCCTTACCTTAGGGTCATCCTTGTTGATGTACTCGCTTGCCTCAAGGTATTTATTGAAATCGTGTCTTTGCTGCCACTGCATATCTGATCTCCGTTATTTATCGAAAAAGTCGATCGCGTTTTTATAGAATGTCTCGATCGCTTCCTGGGAACTCGTGTAGATGGTGTGCTTCGAGTTCGGGATCTCAAGAAGCGTTATGTTCGGATTACTATTCGCGAACTTGTAAGTTGTTTTTGTAACAACAAGTTTATCATCTTTTGAGCACATTAAAAGCATCTTTGTCTTGATCTTTGACATGAGCTTCTTATCAAGTAACTTATCCCTTACGTTGACGGCCTCCAGAAGCCAGGAATTGGAGGAAGATGAGTTCTGATAATGCCAGTCCGCACGGCGGGTATTAAGGTTCGTCAGGAACCTGTGATAGCTCATATCCGTACTCTTATCGAAAACAGGATTCGGATCCCACTGACCTGAATGTACGAACCTTGCTTCAAGACCCTCTTTCTTGATCTGTCTTTTAACAAAACGCAGGCACATGAATCTCGGGATAAAGCTGGTCCTCGGCTGGATCATAGGGGAGCAGAAAACTGCCTTTTGGATATTGTTTTCGAACTCGGCAAGGTATAAAAAGACGACTGCACCGCCCATGGAATGTGACATGAGATATACGGGAGCACCGTCAGAGTTAGGCTCGACAAGGCCCTTGATGATGGCATCCAGGTCTTTGACGTAGTCTTCGAAGTCCTTGACGTGGGTCAGGTGCTCGCCCGGGACTTCACGTCCGGAGTAGCCGTGACCGCGCTGGTCGAAGAGGAAGACGTTGTAGCCTGAGTTCAGGAAATACCATGCCATCTCATAATATTTCTGCAGGAATTCGGTAACGCCATGGAGTATGACGATGGATGCTTTGGCGTTCTCTACTTTGAAATAACGGTAACGGAGCGTAAGTCCGTCAAATGATGCGAAATCTCCTGTTACGGAGCAATCTTCCAATATAGGTGTGATCTCCTCGATGAACTTCGGATAGTCGTCATCGTGGCATATCTTAAAGTCCTTGTTTGGTGTAAAATACATGCTTAGGGCCCCCGTGAAAAGTATTTCTATGATAAAGGAAAATTGACATGAAAACAAGCAACCGCAAGAAAATCATAATACGCATCATCCTCATCTTTATACTTCTGAACATCATCGCATGTCCGATCATCACGAAGATAATCTACGACAAGATGTTCCCGAGATATGACGAGACCGTTGTGGTTGCCGATGAATATAAGCCGCTGGTGGACGCCAGAAAGACTTACGACTTTGAGGTAGGCAAGAATACCCTTAAGGGATACCTCTACGATAACGAGGATAAGACGGCACTTATAGTGCTCGCTCCCGGTTTTAACTCCAGCTGCGACAACTATCTCCCGCAGATCAAGAAGTTCAGCGATGCGGGCTACGGCGTATTTACTTTTGATACAACGGGAAGCTGCACCAGCGAGGGTAAATCTTCCGTAGGTTTTGAGCAGGAACTGGTGGATCTCGATGAGGCTTTGAACTTTGTTGAGAGCCAGGGGAATTTCGGCTACGGTAAGCTCGCACTCTTCGGTCACAGCAGAGGCGGTTACTCGGTATGCAGTGCAACCCTTTTCGGACATAAGCCTGATGCAATAGTCTCCGTCGGAGGCATCAACAGCGCCATGGAGGGAATCATGGAGCCGGCTGTGGATATGATGGGTAATTTCGCGTATGCCAACTATCCGATGCTCTATCTTTATCAGCTGGTCCTTTTCGATAAGGATTATGTTGATGCTGATGCGGTGGATGCTTTTGATAAGACAACGATACCGACCCTTGTTGTTCACGGAGCTGAAGACAAGAAGATCGCAGTGGATGAGTACTCGGTCTATTCGCATATGGACGAGATCGAGAAGAACGACGTGAACGATGAGGTTGACTATATCCTTAACGAGACACCCGGCAAGGACGGACATGTGGATATCCTTACCGATGATGCTCTGATGGATGACATTGTTTCCTTTATCGACGAAAGTGTGCGATAATCTACGGAGAGTTATTGAAGTTAGGAGACCACTATGTGCGTTGTCGTCATTCCCGCCTATGAGCCGAACGATAAGCTTGTCGAGCTCGTTAAGACCCTGTCTTTTAAGGGCTACGGCGTTCTTGTAATTGACGACGGCAGCGGCGAGAAGTATAAGAATGTTTTCGATAAGGTCGCCTTATATCCGAATACTAATGTAATAGCCAACGAGCATAACATGGGCAAGGGTGCTACGCTGAAGCACGGCATCTCGCGCATCACGGAATTCTTCCCTGAGTGTAAGATCTTCATTACCGCAGATGCTGACGGACAGCACCGCGTGGAAGACATAGACAAGGTAAGGGCAGAGCTCGAAAACAATGCAAGGCTCGTTCTTACTGTCCGTATCCGTAAAGGCAAGATCCCTTTCCGTTCGAGATTTGGTAACGACCTTTCCAAGTTCGTTTATACGATCCTTACGGGTCACTATTTTACCGATAACCAGTCCGGTCTTCGCGGATTTACCATCGAGGATGTTGACTGGCTCTCGAGAGTCAGAGGCAACAAATACGACTACGAACTCAATGTTCTGTTCTACGCAGACAAGCAGTCGATCCCGATCACCACGATCCCTATCGATGCTATTTATATAGATGATAATAAGGATTCGCACTTCAGCCCTGTAAAAGACACGATCCTTATCTACAGGAGACTGTTCTCCACGGCCTGGCCATCATTTGCGGCCGTTATCACCTGGAGCGGACTGATGCTAATCATCTCGTTCCTTCTTAAGTACAAGCTGTTCTTTTTGCACGTTCCGGGATTCGGCATCGCGTGCACGTTCATCAGCGTCATCTTCTACAGATTCATCGTGCTGCGCCGCTTCAAGTACAATGACGGTCTTCGAAGCATAGTCTATTCGATATTCAGATACACCCTCTACACGGCGGGCGTTGCCATCCTCCACTTCCTGTTTTCGTGGATGCCTTTGTTTGTCGCCCTTGCCATCGTTGTCTGTGCGCTTCTTCCTGTCGAATATTATTTTCGAAAAGG
>CADCQX010000101.1 GCA_902803695.1 Oscillospiraceae bacterium | reverse complement strand
TTCCTCCACCGTTGCTGTTTTGGGCCTAGGAGGTCTCGGATCAAATGTCTGCATCGCTCTTGCCAGAGCCGGCGTCGGTCATCTGATAATCGCGGATTATGACACCGTTGATCTTACAAATCTCAACAGGCAACAGTACAAAGCTTCACAACTCGGATTCAAAAAGACCGAAGCGCTCAAGGAAAATCTTCTGGAGATAGCTCCGTATCTTAAGATCGATCCTTACGATGTTAAGGTCAGTGAGGAAAACATAGCCGAAATATGCAAGGACGCGGACGTTATATGCGAAGCTTTCGACAAGGCAGAAAACAAGGCATTGCTGGTTAATTTCGTTCTCGAAAACATGCCGGACAAATACATCGTTTCCGCATCGGGAATGGCCGGCTTCGGAAGTCTGAACGAAATAAAGACACGAAGAATATCCGATAAGTTCTATCTGTGCGGAGACGGCAAAAGTGACGTCAATGACGGGATAGGACTCGTATCGGCTAGAGTAATGGGATGTGCTGCCCATGAAGCACACATGATCTTAAGGATCTTGATAGGAGAAACAAATGAATGATGACAAACTTATAATCGGCGGAAAAGAATTCACTTCCAGATTTATCTTAGGTTCCGGAAAGTATTCCATCAAACTCATCGAAGCAGCCGTTAAGGATGCAGGTGCACAGATGGTTACAGTTGCAGTCCGCCGTGCCAACACAACAGAAAAAGAAAACATTCTGGATTATATCCCGAAAGAAGTTACGCTTATTCCTAATACCAGCGGAGCAAGGACAGCCGAAGAAGCCATTCGTATCGCTAGACTTGCGAGAGAACTTGGTTGCGGCGACTTCGTAAAGATCGAGATCATGAAGGATACAAAGTATCTCCTTCCTGATAACTATGAGACGATCAAAGCCACAGAGAAGCTCGCTAACGAAGGCTTTGTTGTTATGCCTTATATGTATCCGGACCTTAATGTAGCCAGATCACTTAAAGATGCAGGAGCTGCAACGATCATGCCGCTTGCCGCTCCTATCGGTTCCAACTGCGGACTTGCAACTAAGAACTTTATCCAGATTTTAATCGATGAGATAGATCTTCCGATCATAGTCGATGCCGGTATCGGTAAACCGTCACAGGCTTGTGAAGCCATGGAGATGGGTGCAGCTGCGATCATGGCCAACACGGCTCTGGCAACTGCAGGAGATCTTACGCTTATGGCTTCCGCTTTCAAAGATGCGATCAATGCAGGCCGTAAGGCATATCTTTCCGGTCTCGGAAGAGTCCTGACAAGAGGTGCCTCCGCTTCAGATCCGCTTACGGGATTTCTAAGAGATTAAGAGGCAGAAACTAATGGAAAATAATTACTTTATCGATTCCGAATTTCTCTCAAAGGAAGCACTCGAACGTAAGCATCGTCTCGAGAATGATCCGGCCTCCAGGACCAACCATATGGAATATATGGAAGGCATGGAGAAGATCGATTCTGATATCTGCCCCAAAGTGATCTCACAGATGGATTCATACGACTACAAAAAGTACACCGCCAAAGATGTACGGGCAGCACTGGAGCATGAGACATGTACCATCGAAGACTTTAAGGCGCTTCTTTCCCCCGCAGCCGAGCCGTTCCTCGAGAAGATGGCAGAGCGCGCAAGACTTGAGACTTCAAAGCACTTCGGTAACACTGTCTATATATTCACTCCTCTGTACATAGCGAACTACTGTGAGAATTACTGCGTCTACTGTGGGTTTAACTGCTATAACCACATAAGACGCATGAAGCTCAATATGGAACAGATCGAGCATGAAATGAAGGTCATCGCTGAAAGCGGAATGGAAGAGATCCTGATACTGACAGGTGAAAGCCGTGCTCAAAGCGATGTTAAATATATCGGAGAAGCATGCAAGCTGGCACGTAAATATTTCCGTCTCGTGGGACTTGAAGTCTATCCCGTAAATACTGATGAGTATAAATATCTTCACGAATGCGGGGCAGATTATGTTACCGTTTTCCAGGAGACATACGACAGAGAAAAATATGAAAAACTCCATCTCATGGGACACAAACGTGTATGGCCATACAGATTCGATTCTCAGGAAAGAGCTCTTATGGGCGGTATGAGAGGTGTTGCCTTCTCTGCCCTTCTGGGTCTTTCCGATTTCCGTAAGGATGCACTGGCAAGTGCACTACACGTCTATTATCTGCAGCGCAAATATCCTCATGCGGAAATGTCCCTTTCATGTCCGAGGCTTCGTCCGATCATCAATAATGAGAAGATCGATCCTTTGGATGTTCATGAGAAACAGCTCTGCCAGGTGCTTTGCGCATACAGGATATTCCTTCCGTTTGTAGGCATAACCGTATCCTCCAGGGAGAGTGCGCGTTTCCGCAACGGTATCGTCAAGATCGCCGCTACAAAAGTATCTGCCGGAGTATCGACAGGTATCGGTGATCACGAGAGCAAATACGAAGGAAAGGAGTCCGACAAGGTAGGCGACGAGCAGTTCGAGATCGAAGACTCAAGAAGTCTCAAGTCCATGTATGATGACATCTCGGGCGAGGGTCTGCAGCCTGTCCTGAACGATTATCTTTATGTCTGATATCATAGTCGTGACAAATCGCAAACTGGTGGAAGGCGACTTCCTTACAAGGATAAAGGAGATCTGCGATCAAAGACCAAAGGCTGTTATCCTTCGCGAAAAAGACCTGCCCTTCAACGAATACTCAAAACTTGCTTCAAAAGTAATGAGCATCTGTGAAGAAAGAGGTGTACAATTCATTTCGCACACCTATCGTGTTGATGACATCACTGCCCTTCACTCACCTCTTCATCTTTTTGAGAGAAGCGAGCTTCCTGTTAGAGGAACATCGGTCCACTCGGTAGAAGAGGCAAAGGAAGCACAGGCTCTTGGAGCAACGTATCTGGTGGCGGGACATGTTTTCGAGACGGACTGTAAAAAGGGACTTCCCGGAAGAGGACCGGAGTTTATTAAGGAAGTCTCGGAGAATGTGTCGATACCCGTATATGCCATCGGCGGGATCGATCCCGGAAACTTCAGAGCGGTACTAAACGCCGGGGCAAAAGGCATCTGCATAATGAGCAGCGCCATGACATGCAAAAACGTCGGAGAACTATTCTCCGCTTTTTGAATATATGCGGCACACCGGGGGCACCACTCTGTGTCGCTTAAGAAAACATAATGCGGAGGAAACTATGAAAGCATTATTGATCGGGAAATATCCCGAAGGCGCCGGAACCTATCATGATACGGGTCCCGTGCGTCATATTGACAAGAATCTATATATTAACGGAGGAACCATATCATGAGAGAGTACACAACTCAAATGGATGCTGCAAAACGCGGCATCATCACACCTGAAATGAAGGCAGTAGCAAAGAAGGAGTACAGGACCGAAGAAGAGATCAGGGATCTCGTTGCAAAAGGTCAGGTAGCTATCTGTGCCAACAAGCTTCACACCTGTATCGATCCGAACGGTGTAGGATCGATGCTCAAGACAAAGATCAACGTTAATCTCGGAGTTTCAAGAGACTGCAAGGACTATGACATCGAGATGCAGAAAGTTATGGCAGCTGTAGACATGGGAGCAGAGGCTATCATGGATCTTTCTTCTCACGGAAACACACAGCCGTTCAGAAAGAAGCTCACTTCCGAGTGTCCTGCAATGATCGGTACAGTTCCTGTATATGACAGCGTTATCCATTATCAGAGAGACCTCGCTACACTTACTGCAAAAAACCTTATCGACGTAGTAAGACTTCATGCGGAAGACGGCGTTGACTTTGTTACCCTCCACTGCGGTATCACGAGAAAAACGATCGAACAGATCAAGAAGCACAAGAGAAAGATGAATATCGTTTCCCGTGGCGGCTCATTGATCTTCGCATGGATGTGCATGACAGGAGAAGAGAATCCGTTCTACGAATACT
This sequence comes from Oscillospiraceae bacterium, assembly GCA_902803695.1. Lineage (GTDB taxonomy): Bacteria > Bacillota > Clostridia > Saccharofermentanales > Saccharofermentanaceae > Saccharofermentans. The sequence continues at coordinate 7,240 of CADCQX010000101.1, read as the reverse complement.
ACGATGAGATCCTCGATATCTGCCGTGAATATGACGTAACCATCTCCCTCGGTGATGCCTGCCGTCCGGGATGTCTCGCTGATTCGAGCGACGTATGCCAGATCGAAGAGCTTGTCCGTCTCGCTGAGCTTACAAAACGTGCATGGGCCAAGGATGTTCAGGTAATGATTGAAGGTCCGGGACACATGGCTATGGACGAGATCGAAGCTAACATGAAGATCCAGCAGAAGATGTGCATGGGTGCTCCGTTCTATGTCTTGGGACCTCTCGTAACTGACATCGCTCCGGGATATGACCATATCACTTCAGCGATCGGCGGCGCTATCGCAGCTTCCGCAGGTGCGGCCTTCCTTTGCTACGTAACGCCTGCAGAGCACCTGGCTCTTCCTAACGTTGAAGATGTTAAGCAGGGTATCATCGCCTCAAGGATTGCAGCTCACGCGGCTGATATCGCCAAGAAGATACCTCACGCCAGAGACCTTGATGATCAGATGGCTGATGCCAGAAGGACATTCGACTGGGATAAGCAGTGGGAATGCTCCATCGATCCTGAAACAGCCAAAGCCATCCGCGACAGCAGAGCTCCTGAGCATGACGATACATGTTCCATGTGCGGTAAGTTCTGTGCAGTAAGAAGCATGAACAAGGCCCTCGCAGGAGAATATATCGATATCCTCTGATCGAAAACATTAGAATCTTATACAATAAAGGCTGTACTTACTTTGAAGTACAGCCTTATTTATTTTTCATCATTTAACGATCTCAAGTTCGATATCGTTTTCGCGAAGGAAACCGGTAACCTGATCCTTATGTTCTATCGGGATTCCTATAAGTGCTCCTCCCTTGTCACTATTGGGAATGATATACATTCCGTGATCCATGATAAGGAGGCAGTTACAATCTTCATACTTGATGTCGAGTTCGTCGGATTCGTGGTCATTATATTTGAAGCCTTCCTCGCCGAATGTGTAAGTTACCTTACGTTCTTTCTTGACGCTCTTATTAAGAGAGATAAGGATCTTAACGTAAAATGCGCCGACGATCAGAGTTCCGAGGAATGCACCTGCAAGACAGTAATAGAGATAATCGTGATCTTTGAAGAATGATGTGCAAAATGCCATGAAGAGCATTACAAAACCCAGTAAGAGACAGCATGCCGCGATGCCCGGATAGATTATGAAAAGATCCTTCGTTCCCTTTCTCGGGTTCTTCATGAGCACTGTTCCCTGATATACGACATTAAGGAACTCCTTGGCATAAGCTCTGTCGATCTTAGTGGATTTAATTACCATCATCATTCTCCTTGAATTTAACTATAGGAGATTATATCATTTATTGTGACAGTACATATTAAAAAATATCTTATATGCTTATTATTTGTTACAGTTTGACCTTTCCAATCGTATGATTTCTCTGATAATATAAACCAAGCAATACAAGAGGTTTTTATATGGGCAGAAGGTTTAGATTCTTATCATTTATATTATCGGCGATCGTCGTTTTCGCGATGATCCCTGCTACACGTGTTTCGGCAGAGACCAGATTGAGCGACCGCGATTTCTGGAACGGTATCTCCGGTCACTATTACTATGACCGTCTTACAGACAAGGAAAAAGTATTCTATAACGAACTTGGAAGAGTCAGCAGCGAATTGATGTTCGGCGACGAATCTAATCCTAATATCAGCATCAACGTTGCTGATATGGGCCTTTCCCAGAAACAGCTTGTAGATGTCTTCTACTTTTTCAAGGATGATAATCCGCAGTACTATTTTATCCTCAACGGTTTTTCATACTACATGAATACCTACACGGGACAGATCGTAGAGATACATGACTACGTGTATTCTGATTTCCTTAACGGAAACACCAGAAGCTCAACGACAAAGCAGCTCCGTACAAATATAGAAGCATGGAACAAGGAGATCAATTCGGGATTGACCTCCAACAGACCTGCAGATGTGGAGCTTTATATCCATGACTATATTATTCAGAAACTCACTTATGATCTCTCCAGCGTCTACGACGGACAGAACATCGTAAGCGCATTCAATACTCAAAGGACTGTCTGCACAGGCTACAGCAAAGCATTCCAGATCCTATTGAAGCTTCACGATATCGAAGCCATCTGTGTAGAGAGCGAAGCTCACATGTGGAACTTCGTAAATGTACACGGCTACTGGTATTGCGTTGATGTCACGAACGATGACAGAAATCCTATCTCACATACCAGGTTTAACGTAAGCTTTGCTTATCTGCTTTATAACAGCGACATCTACTCACCTGTCGCAGGAGCATTCTACGAGAAGATGCCTGACAACACCGAATATAACGGTTACTATGTTGAAGAACTCTACTTCGAATACGACGGCAACACATACTTCTTCGTTGATTTCCTTAACGGTCTTTATTGTAAGAAGGTCAGCGAAGGCGGTTCGAATCCTCGCTATGTCTACTACAACAACACCAGATTCGAGGTTACAAACTCACCTATCCCTCTCCCATCTGATACGGGGAATTCCATAGATCAGATCAGAGCATTCGTCGACAGGATGTATACCTGCGTTCTCGGACGAGATGCGGAACCTGAAGGTGAAGAGTTCTGGGTAAATGAGCTTTATAACTACAGAAATACAGGTGCCGAGTGCGCATATAATTTCCTTAAGTCTGCGGAATTTAAGAGCAAGACCATAAGCTACAGCGATTATCTAAATGTTCTTTACAGAGCATTCTTCAACCGTGAATTCGACTACGAAGGCAAGAATTTCTGGACTATCGCACTTTGCAAGGGTGAAGTTTCCCTTGATACACTGGCCGACTTCTTCATCAATTCCAAGGAGTGGGCAGATACATGCGCATCCTACGGTATCAAATCCGGAGGAACCGCTGTTTCATCAGTCAAGATCGCACCTACTGACGCTACCAACGCATTTGTTGAGCGTCTCTATCAGACAGCTCTCGGAAGAGAATATGATACTGAAGGACGTGACTTCTGGGCTAAGCTTCTGGCTAACTTTGAACTTACCGGCGAAGATGCAGGCGTAGAGTTCTTCCTGAGTCCTGAGATGGAAGGTCTCCATCTTTCTGATGAGGAATTTGTAGAGAGGCTTTATCTGACATTCATGGACAGATCAAGTGACTCCTCAGGTAAGGCATTCTGGGTCGATCAGCTCAAAACAGGCGCAACAAGAAAAGAGGTAGTACTGGGATTCACCAGAAGTACCGAATTCGGAAGCAAGTGTATTGAAGCCAGGATCATCCCGTTCAAATAAGATCAGGAAGGCTTAACGACCGAACTGTCATCATAGGATTCCATCTGATAAACACGGACGTAATCGACTCTCATCTGAGCCTTCTCATCGAATGTTGTATTCTCGTCAGGATCACCCGGCCAGTCGCCGCCTACAGCTACATTGAGCGTGAAATAGAACGCTGAATCAAACGGTGCAGGATAATCCTTCTCTACTCCCAGCTGAGTAACGCAGTACCAGTCGCTGGTCTCATAGAATTTCTCACCGTCGAGATAGAACATGAGCTTGCCCGGCACCCATTCGCATGCATAGATATGATAGTCATCAGAGAGCTTTCCGCTTATGGATGTATATCCCTGTGACTGATCGTGAGGAAGTCCGTAGTGAAGCGTAGAGTATGTTGTACTCTCCTCTCCTCCGACAACTTCCATGATGTCGATCTCACCTGACAAAGGCCATCCGCCGTAATTATTCTTGCTCGGCAGCATCCAGAAGGCCGGCAGGAATCCCTTACCTTCAGGAACCTTGATCCTTGCTTCAAAGTATCCGTAAAGGAACGATGCGTTCTGATATGAGTTTATCCTTCCGGATGTATACTTCACTTCGCCGTCATCCGTAACCTCCATGAGAGGCTGGATAACGAGATCGCCGTCCTCCACATAGACATTCGTCGTACCCCAGGTATATTCCTGAAGTTCGTTATTTACATAACCCTTGCTGTGATGCTCGGTATTCCAGTTGTCTTTGCTTAATTCATCGCCGTCGAATTCATCCGACCATACGAAAGTATATCCCTCAGGCACCACGCATCCTTCAGGCGGCGTCGGCGGTTCCGTCTCCACCGCTTCCGTTGTGGTGATCTCGGGAGCAGTCTGTACCGTGGTCTCTTCAGTTGTTTCTTCCGTGGTAGCTTCAGTCGTTGTCTCGCTCATCTCAGTCGCCTGAGCCGTAGTCGTTGTCTCCTCCGAATCCGTTGTTTCAGTTGTTTTTGCGCAGGATCCCAGGAGCATCAGTGATGCCATCACAAGCGCGAATGTGGCCTTTTTCATAGGTCATTCCTCCAAGTAAGATAATTTGCCCTTTTCTCTTTTTATATCTTCTTTGCCTTCTTATACTTTTTGATCGGTATCGGAAGTTCATCCTCATACCTCTCGAAAACATCCGTTACCGTAACTACCGTATCCCCGTCATATCCGCTTACCATAACCTGGTCACCCGGCTTGACCGACTTATCAGAACAAAGATAATCATATTTTCTCTTTGATCCGTCGAAAACAACAGACACAAATCTGTGCTTTTTACCCTTATGAGCATCAGTTTCAGCAGGAAGCGGGGCACTTATCTCATAGTATTTGGTGGTGATCCTTCCTACCGGGATACCATCGAGCCAAAACGTGGAAACGCCCTCTGCGTCGTTATATGTAACATTGTTAAACACCATTTTATCCGGTTCGCCGAAGATCTCATAGGTACTTCCCGGCGCAGTTTTTACCATGATCTTGTTTTTGAGCGCACAGTAATCGGCAGGCGGAATGACGACCATGATCTTAGGCGGGATTCCGTCCCTATCCTTACTGTTACTGAGCATCTTTCCTTCGATCATTATTGATCCGTCCGGGAACGGTGCCAGCTTAATGGTGCAGTTCCTCTCACCCATTCCGAGCCACAATACCCATTGAGGGCCTCCGAAGACGACTTTGGTATCATGCTTCTTATATTTCTCACGCGCCTTTGTAATAGCGCTTCTGACACTCTTATAAACTACATCATCTCCGTAGTAGTCCAGTTCCTGCATTCTCTTCTCGATGGCGAACTTTGCCTGCAGATAATAAGCATATCCCGTCTCGTAATCTTCTTCGACGCCGATGCCCTGCATATAACAGTTTCCCATCCTAAGTGCAATGTCAGCGAATTTGGAATCGTAGTTCTCGCGTCTTATCTGCTCGAAGCATTCGTTATATACGGACCAGTAAAGATCCATGGCGATCCTGCCGTTTTGAACGATGTAATAACCTCTGGCAAACATATCTGCGAGCTTATAGGTACTCTCGAAAAGCCCTGCTGCATGTCCGATGCTGAAATACTTGAAAGCCTCGTCATACTGCGGTTTTCCGCCGTTACATCTTCCGTAGTAATAGATGTATCCGAGAGTATTTGCGGCTGTCGCAGAACCAGTCATGGAATAATACTTTAGGAATGCATCGCGGGATTTATAGAAATCCTGCTTGTACATCTTGTTGCCTGTGTAGTAACAGTATCCTCTGGTCTTTATAGCCTGGGGATCATCTTTGGCGCACAGATATTCAAGGGCGAATTTGAACTTCGTCATGTATGCATCACCCTCAAGGCATGCCTCATCAGCATCTGTTTTTCCGAGGAAACTTCCGTATACCGCATCAGGGATAATGCCCTCATCTATGTAGTCCTTGAGGTCTTTTTCGATAAGTTCAAAGAACCGGATGGCTTCCTCGATATTTACCAGCAAAGGATTCTCGAGGATCTTTACGAAGATCTGGTTCATGAGGCCGACGCAGTATTCGATGACTTCCCTTTCTTCAAAGCGGTCATCATATTCCGGATTAGGAAGGATCTCATAAAGGATCGAGCATACGAAGAGGCAGTAATCAGCCACCTTCTCGAGTTCGAATGCCACCAGGAGATTTTTAATGCCGTACAAAAGATCTGCGGCCTTTATCTTATACTTACTCTTCTCGGAGATCTCTCCGATAATGAGAAAATTATCCGTAAGTTCTCTGACATCCAGGGTTCCCCTTACGACTCTCTTGATCTCGGAACCTTTGATCTCCGGAAGGATCACGCGGTCCAGTTCTTCGGTCGGAATGGCAACCAGTTCAGGATGAAGAAGACTCTTGTCGCGGAATGAGACGAGCCAGGAATTGCCCAGCTCGGCAGAAGCGATACCTATTCTTCCCGTCGCTATATGGACTACCGGATTACCCTTCATCGGCTCGATCATAAACACCCCCGTAAAATAACTTCTTTTAATATTATAACATCATAATGTACAATATCCGTTGGGGGTGACATACAAGTGACTAAACAGAAATCAATCGTAAAGACGATCATCAAGGTCGTCGCAATTATCCTGGCTGTTCTCATACTCGTAGTAGCTGGTTATATCATCTACGCATTTGCGTCCTATCACAGGATCGAGGACAACAAGGATCTTACAGTCGATAACAGAGGTGCTGTTATCGAAGAAGCATCCGTTAACGAGACATACACCATCATGACATATAACATCGGTTTCGGTGCATATGAGAGTGACTACAGTTTCTTCATGGACGGCGGTGATTCATCCTGGGCAAAGAGCAAGGATGAGCTTATCGTAAACATTGACGGTATCGGAAATGACATCAAGAGTGTCAACCCTGATATCGTGATCCTTCAGGAAGTCGATATCGACGGAACAAGAACATATCATGTAGACGAAGCAGAGCAGCTTAAGAACATCTTCGGTTATTCGAACTATGTATTCTCACAGAACTTCGATTCACCGTTCCTGTTCTGGCCTTTGACCGAACCACACGGCAAGAACCAGTCCGGTCTTCTTACCTGCTCTTCTCTGTTCTTCTCTTCATCACTCAGAAGAAGTCTTCCTGTGTCCACATCACTTAAGAGGATCGTGGACCTCGACCGTTGTTATTCCATCACGAGGATACCTGTCGAAAACGGTAAGGAACTTTGCATCTTTAACGTTCATCTTTCCGCATACGGCAGCGATGCTTCCGTTAGAGAAGGTCAGCTCGGCATGCTCATGGGTGACATCCAAAAGGAAGTCGAAAACGGAAACTACGTCATCTGCGGCGGTGATTTCAACCATAACTTAAGAGGTGAATCAGGTGCAGGCGTACCTGACTGGGCACAGCCTTTCCCGATGGATGTTCTTCCTTCAGGAACCGATCTCGGATTTAAGGTTGCAGAAGAATCCGATATCGAGCATAATAGCTGCAGAAATTCGGACATCGC
>CADCQX010000100.1 GCA_902803695.1 Oscillospiraceae bacterium | reverse complement strand
TCTGTATCCTTCAGTGACAACGGTAAGACACTTACTGGAGCTTCGCCTGAGCAGATGGTAACGACTCTGGAAGCTTTGGGCGTTGATATGCTGGGTATCAACTGTTCCCTGGGACCAAGAGAACTTCTGCCTATCGTAAAAAGGATCACGGATGTAGCGGGTAAGCCGCTTCTTGTTCAGCCGAATGCAGGCCTTCCGAGATTTGACGGTGAGAATACATATTATGATATAGACGCTGATGAATATGCTCTTTACATAGGAGAGATGATCGAGTGCGGTGTAGCAGGCTTTGGCGGTTGCTGCGGAACAACTCCGGATCATATCCGCAAGAGTATTGAAGAATCAAAAAAGCACGAATTTAAATACGATCCTAAGCCATACAGGACCATCGTTACAGGTACGAGTACAATGGTCGAGATCGGAAACCGTGTAATACGATGCGGAGAAAGACTTAACCCGACAGGTAAGCCGAAGATGAAGGCTGCGATCCTGGAGGGACGTCTCTATGACATCGTCGATGAAGGTGTTAAGCAGATCGAGAAGGGTGCCGATGTTCTTGATGTTAACGTAGGTATCCCGAATATCGATGAGGAAGCTGTAATGGTAAGTCTTGTTAAGCAGCTTCAGGAAGTTATCGATGTTCCGCTCCAGATAGACAGTACCGATCCTAAGGCACTCGAACATGCCTGCAGGATCTATAACGGAATCCCGCTCATCAACTCGGTCAACGGTAAAAAGGAGATCATGGATAATGTCTTCCCGATCGCTGCCAAATACGGCGGTGTATTGATCGGTCTTTGTATCGACGAGGATGGTATCCCGCCGACGGCTGAGGAAAGATTTAAGATCGCCGAGAATATCGTTAATGAAGCTGCGAAGTACGGTATCCGTAAGGAAAGACTCATAATCGACAGTCTGGTACTTACTGCAAGTGCCCAGCAGAAAGAGGTCATGGAGACGGTTAAGTGTGTTAAGTACGTAACCGACCGCCTCGGATGTTCAACCTGCCTCGGATTAAGTAATGTATCATTCGGTCTTCCGAACAGACCATTGATCAACAGAACGTTTATCGTCATGGCGATGCTCGCGGGATTGAAACTTCCTATATTGAATCCTTTTGACAGGGAACTCATGAGTGCCATTGATGCGTTCGAGGTTCTTAATGCAAAAGATGAGAATGCGACAGATTATATCGAGAGACATGCAAACGACGTAACCGTTGCTGCTACTTCCTCTACGGCCGATAAACCTGCTGAAGGTGACGGTGCAAAGACGGAGGAGTCCTCAGGTGATCCGTTGTTTGATGCTATCGTCAAAGGCCAGAAGCATAAGGCTGTGGATGAAGCATCTAAGCTTGATAAGACACCGTTGGAGATCGTATCCGATTCGCTTATCCCTGCGCTTGATAAGGTCGGAAATGACTATGATAAAGGCAAGATCTTCCTGCCGCAGCTCATGGTATCAGCTGAGACGGCGAAACTCGTTTTCGATGAGATAAGAAAGAATATCAAGACCGATTCGTCCTCTACAAAGGGACCTATCGTTATCGCGACAGTTGAGGCTGACGTACATGACATCGGCAAGAATATCGTTAAGGTCGTGCTCCAGAGTTACGGCTTCGAGGTCATCGATCTCGGTAAGGACGTCAAGGCTTCAGTGATCTGCGATGCGGTCAGGGAACATAAGCCGATCGCAGTCGGCTTGTCGGCACTTATGACGACGACGGTCGTATATATGAGAAAGACTATCGAAGCTCTTAAGGAGCAGGGACTTGATGTTCCGACATTTGTCGGAGGCGCGGTCCTTACCCAAGACGTTGCCGATCAGATCGGCGCGACCTACTACGCAAAGGATGCGATGGAGTCCGTCCGCATCTGCGAACAGATTAATGATGAGGTGACAAAGTAATGGCCAGAGCCAGAACAAAAAGACATATTCCGGAGAGAATGGAACGCTGTAAGGAGCGCTGGTTCGAAAATCCGCTTCAGAATAAAGGAAAATGGCGCGAGGTCTGCGGATTTCCGTCAGATTGCGAGCTTTTCCTGGAGATAGGCTGCGGCAAGG
>CADCQX010000099.1 GCA_902803695.1 Oscillospiraceae bacterium | reverse complement strand
GCAATCTTTGAAGCAGTTCACGTAGTTCTTGAGAAGACACCTCCGGAACTTATGGCTGATATCTCACAAAGAGGTATCGTTATGACAGGTGGTGGAGCCCTTCTTTACGGTCTCGACAGAATGCTCGCTACAAAGATCGGTATCGATGTATATATCGCTCAGGATGCTATCTCATGCGTTGCTATCGGTACCGGTAAAGCTCTCGATATGATGGATAAGTTCGCCGCTTTGGGTGATCAGTAATATATAAAATCATCTATATCTAAATATTGATAAGTATAAATATATCGTCGTTGATGTTCAGCGGCGATATTTCTTTGCAATGTGAATAGTTCGATATACAAATCAAATTATGTTGACAAGGTTTTTCTGCTCACGGATAATTTAAGTAAGTTATTTATTTAATGTGTTGGTGGGTAATGGATGAAGTAAGAAACAAGGCTGATATTATATCTGCTGATAATCCTTCTGTTGAAGGTAATCTTACTGTGGACGAACTCCTTTCCCAAATCGATTCACATATTCGATCCGGTGGATTCTCAGATGCAATGAAGTTGATCGAAGGGATCCTTGAAAAAGAGCCGGGTAATTGTTCCGCTTTGAAGAGAAAACTCCTTTGTGATCTTAAGATCAAAAGCATTGAGGAGATCCAGACCGTAAGTTATAACAAGTTGTCCGAACTTGATATCGAATCATATACCAATGCAGCTCCTGAAGAATCCAAATCTTATTTCTCGGATATCGTTAAATACAAGGAATTGAGAAGTGAGATCAACAATACTAACAGAGAATGTGATGATCTTAGAAATAAGATCCAGCCTAAGTATAAGGCTTTGGATGATGTCTCCAGAAAAGAGGCAAGAAGAGAATTGTTCACATGGGATTATGGTGAGAATGCATGTTATCCGACAATCCTCGGACCGATTGTTTTTGTAATAGTTCTAACTATTTACATATACTATTGCAGTACACATAATAATTCCCAAAGTACAGAGATAATAATGGGATGTATTATCCTGTTTATTCCTGCTTTGTTATCCATGCCTGCCATTAGAGATATTTTCAGACTTATCAATGCTCCGAGAATAGAAAAAGAGATCGAGAAGAAGTATTCGGATTTTGACAGCAGTCTTAAGAGTAAGACCGAGATAATCAAAGTTAAAGAATCCGAAGCAGATGTTCTCTATAATAAGATCTGTGGCGTATAATCATTCGGTATGAACAGAAGAATTATTTTTGGACTATTATCCGTTTTGTTGTTGTGCGTGGAAATCCTGATAGGATTATTTGCGCATGGTTTTGTAAGAAATTATATCGGTGATTTTTTAGTGGTTATCTTAATATATTCGATCATAAGAACGATCAGTCCCTATAAGCCTTCAAAGTGGTATATTCTTCCGACAGCCATTCTGTTGTTTTCCTTTGGCGTTGAGTTTATTCAGTTGTGGGGTTTTTGTGACAGATTCGGTATCACAAACAGATTTTTAAGGATAATCATCGGTACCGGTTTCTCGGTTATGGATCTTGTCAGTTATATGATCGGATTGATCCCTTGTTATGTGATCGATCTGATCAACTGCAAATATGGAAGAAACAAGTAATAACATTGCTTTGAAGTGTTGCGCAAATAAATAATTAGTGCTACAATCCTCACAAGTTAATACGACTTTTAAATTTCCCAGACAATTTAAGACTTGTATACACATCTACTCATACTATGATTGAGGAAAATTTATGACAGAAAGAGAAGCATTGGCGCAGAAGTCACATGACGATCTCGTAGAGATCGCAGTTGCGTTTAATCTCGTAGACAGAGAGACAGCTGTTAGTATGGATTCCGACAAACTTGTTTCATTGATCGCTCAAGACGAAGAAGTCAAGGACGAGAAGAAGGAAAAACCAGCAAAAACAGCAGCCAAGAAAAAGGCACCTGCTACGAAGAAGAAAAAGACTTCCGAAGAAAAAACTGAGGCAGATGCTGTTTCCGAAGAAAAACCTAAGGAAGAAGCAAAGCCAAAGAAAAGAACTTCAAAGAAAAAAGAAGCTGAACAGCCAAAGACTGAAGAAGTAGAAGCTAAGGCTGAGGTTTCTGAAGAAAAGCCTGAGGAGAAGGCAGAAGAAAAGAAGCCTTCCAAAGAAACAAAGGCAAAGGGAAGATCAAAAGCCAAAAAGGAAACTGAATCTTCCGAAGAAAAGAAGACAAAGAAAACCCCTGCTAAATCCAAAAAGAAGACAGAAGAGAAGACACCTCTTGAAGAGATGGCTGAAAATTCTGCATCTACTGAGGAAGTTGTTCCTGAGAAGAAGGAAGAAGCAGCGGCTCCTGCTGAGAAGGCTCCTGAAGCTAAGCCTGAGAGAGCAGAAGGCAAAGCTAAGAAAGGCAAGAGCAAGAAAAGGACATTGTCCTTTGGTCCTTCAAGTGATGACGGTAAAGTAGTTGTTACTGAAGTTGATCCTTCAACTGTTGAACAGAATGAAGAAGGTGAACCTGCTAAGCCTGAAGTACAGGAACCTCAGTATATTGAAGTTGAAGGTGTTCTCTCTATCGGTAACAGCGATAAGGGCGATTTCAACGGATTCGTTCACAGACATAACTATCTTCCTGGTGAAGAAGATGCTTTCGTTCAGGGTCAGCTCATAAGAAGACTCGGCCTTAGAAGAGGCGATTACATTAAGGGACTTGCAGTTGCTCCAAAGGGCAAGGACAAGTACGCTCCGCTTAAGAGAGTCCTCTCGGTAAACGGAATTGAACTTAATGAGGATACAGATCTTGATATTATCCGTAAGCGTAAGAGATTCGAGACTTTGACAGCTGTTTATCCGAACGAGAAGTTGAGACTTGAGACTGCATTCGGCGGTTCAAAGCTCAATGATATCTCCACGAGGATCATCGATCTTTTCTCGCCTATCGGTAAAGGACAGAGAGGTATGGTCGCTTCTCCTCCGAAGGCAGGTAAGACGATCCTTCTCCAGAAGATCGCAAATGCTATCACAGCTAATAATCCTGACTGTAAGCTTATCGTTCTTCTTATCGATGAGCGTCCTGAGGAATTTACGGATATGCAAAGATCCGTTAAGGGTGAAGTTGTATATTCCACTTTCGATAGGAGACCTGAAAACCACGTAAGAGTTACAGAG
>CADCQX010000098.1 GCA_902803695.1 Oscillospiraceae bacterium | reverse complement strand
GGATCTGGATTTTGATGTTCTTAAGCAGGTTGCTTATTCTTTGGCAGATCACTATCTGTGCGTTTACTATGTCAATGTCAACAGCGGCCGTTATGTAGTCGTAACCGGCGAGGCAAGACAGGAAGACAAGAATTCAGACCTTCCGGTCGAGGGTAACAATTTCTTTGCCGATGTAGTAGAGAACGCACCACTGTTCATCCATCCTGATGACCTGGATACCATGTTAAAGACATACGATAGGAATATGATGCGCACCAGACTGAACGAGTGCGACAGCTATTCCGTGGCATTCAGAACCCAGGTCAACGGCGAAACCAGACACATGCGCCACGTCGTTATCCTTTGCAAAGACAAAAAGCACATCGTCTGCTGTCTTGAAGATGTTGAGGATGAGTACAGGGAGGTACAGAAATGAGGACAGTTAAACGTATTGTTGCAGTAACTTTTCTAATCACCATCTTATTTGCTTTTGCCGGTTGCTTTGGCTCTAAGGACAGTGGTGGCAAAAAGTATTCCTGGGACGGATATGAGTTTGAAGTCCAGAAGTCGGAATTAATTGAAAAGGACGATAAGAAATATGTAACCGTTTGTCTTGAAATGGACAAGGAAGGAATGCCTCAGAAAACATTCAAGGAATTTGCCCAGAAGGGCTACATCAAATTCAACGATGTAAAGCCTCAGATGATATTCAAGTACAAGCAGAACAAACAGGGCAAGATAACGTATGCCGAAGTATCCTTCAAGATGCCTGACGATTATGAGTTTAACGAGGATGATCTTGAGATAAAGGAATGAGTTGGTACGTAGATATGGATTACACCTTTAAGAGTCCTGTTTCAAGCGGTACTTAAATAATCTGAATAGTGTTTTTGGAGCTCTGTTTAAAATTTCAGTAGTAAAATGCGAGAGCAAAATGTATGTCTGATAATCCGCGTTGTCTATACAACAGCAATCTGAATTTGTTCTTAACAACGAATCGAAACGAAGCGTTGGGTATACTTTGTAATGGTTATCATGGAGTGCTGCAGACAACACAAAGTGATGCTTGGGCCAGCGAGATAGATATCCTGCAGAAAGCATTGTTTTCATGGAAAGACTCATCAGGAAAGATAATCTTCGAATATGACATACCAAGACTCGGAAAGCGTATTGACGTTGTCTTATTGCTTAATGGCATTGTCTTCTGCGTTGAGTTCAAAGTTGGTGAATCCGAGATTAAGGTTGGAGACGTCGATCAGGTTTTAGACTATGCTCTGGATCTGAAGAATTTCCACAAGTTCAGTGAAGAAAAGATAATAGTTCCCATACTTGTAGCCACCCGATATGACAAATCATCTTCAGTAATACAGTCTTCTATCTACGATGACCGTGTATTAAACCCTCTTATGACAGGTGAACAGGGTATAACTAAGTTGATATCAGATGTTTTGGATAGATTCCCTAACGAGAGTCCTGTTAATGCGAACTGGATAATAAGTCCATATGCACCTACACCTACCATAATCGAAGCAGCAAGGACACTTTATGAAAGCCATTCTGTAACAGATATAACCAGACATGAAGCTGATAAGGTCACTACAGATACGACGATAGCTTATATTCTGGATGTTATTCATAAGAGTAAAGAAAACGGAGAGAAGAGCATCTGTTTCGTTACAGGAGTTCCAGGAGCAGGTAAGACTTTGGTTGGGCTTGAAGTTGCGGTAAAGCAAACATATCAGGATTCTGATAAGCCAATAGAAGATGAAGGCGCAGTTTATTTGTCTGGCAACGGACCTTTAGTTGCCGTATTAAACGAAGCACTTGCTCAGGATAATTATAAGAAATGCAAGGCAAGAAACGAAGCTAAGAAGCTCACAGATTCTAGGCGTGAAGTAAGCAAGTTCATCCAGATCATTCACCGTTATCGTGACAACATGCTTGAAAAGATTAAGATACCGGTTGAGAACGGTATCCTTGAGATCGATCCGGAGAAAGCTGTTAAGATGAAGGGCGCAGGTTACGGCGAAGTTGAGCATGTAGCTATCTTTGATGAGGCACAGCGATCCTGGACCCATAAGCGAATTGCCGATTATCTCAAGCGAGGTGGAACCTACGGAAATAAGAAAAAAGTTGATAATTTCCCTATGTCAGAGGCAGCATTCCTTATTTGGTCTCTTGATCAGCGTGAGGACTGGGCGACTATAGTATGCCTTGTCGGTGGTGGTCAGGAGATCAATACCGGTGAAGC
>CADCQX010000097.1 GCA_902803695.1 Oscillospiraceae bacterium | reverse complement strand
GGATAGATGGTAAATCCTCTCTCGTAGCAATCGTCGTGAACCTTCTCGAAGCTCCAGTTCGGATCATCCGGATAGATGGCGGAAGCAACGAGACCTGCTCTGTTCTCTTCCTTGATGACCTGCTTAAATCCGAGCTTATCAAGACCTTCGCAGATAGCATCAAATACTCTGGTGTGTCTTGCCCACTTTGCTTCTTCGCCTTCAGCCCAGTATTCCTTCAGAGCCTGAAGTGTAGCGTAGATGGTCTGGACCGGCGGAGTAAAATGCATCTCGCCTGTCTTTTCAAAGCAGTCATACTGAAGGAAGAGATTACAATAGTAACTTCTCTTCGGGTAATTAGCAGACTTCTCGATGATCTCTCTGTTACCTACTACAAACGAAAGTCCCGTGAAAGACATGAGACCCTTCTGTGCGGATGCCATGCAGAAGTCTACGTTATCCTTCTCGATGTCGATCGGACGCATAGCGTATGTACTTGTCGTATCAACTGTAAATGTTGCGCCGTACTTGTGGCACAGAGCACCGATCTCACGGATAGGATTAAGGATTCCCGTACCTGTCTCCTGATGAGTCGTGTGAACAAGTCCGATGTCAGGATTAGCCTTGAAAGTCTCCTCAATCTTATCAAGATCAGGAAGCTCATCTACAGGAAACTTAAGATCGATATGCGGAAGTCCGTAATACTGACAGATCTCCACTGCTCTTGTTGAATATGCGCCGTTATTAATTACGAGAACCTTCTTGCCCTCAGGAAGAAGCGAGTTGATGCAAACGTCGATGTTGATAGTACCTGATCCGCAGAAAAGAACGGATGTGTACTTCTGAAGATCGCCGTGAACGATCTTTACGAGGTCCTCTCTAAGGCCCTTCATGAGACCTGCGAATTCTTTTTCGCGAGGACAGATATCAGGAACTACCTGTGCGTACTTTACGGTGTCAGTCGTGGTGGACGGACCCGGGTTAAGTAATATATTTCTTTTTACTGGTTCCATTATTGTTTCCTCCTCATACATCGTATGATTTATCTATCTGCTTAAGCTCTCTGAAGGTATCGATCTCGACGATATCCTCCTCTTTGCACTCGGCAACTTCGACCGCATAGTTCTCTTTTTTGTAGACCAGCGGCACCTGTTCCCAGTATCTTTCTTTTCCGCCCGGGCCTTCGTAGACCTCGGCGATGTCCTTGCTCAGTTTCTTGCCATCTTCCTCGTTCCAGTAAGAGATTCCCACCATCTGCCAGCAATCCTCGCCGCCGACTTTCTCTTCCTTGATGATGCCGTCCTTGACGACGAAGCACCAGTCGTCCGTGCGGTCCTTCTTGATCGCCAGGAAGTCTGAAGTGTAGTGATATTTCTTGATGATCTTCGGATTACTTAAAAGAAGGTCCGCCTCGAAAACATACGAGTTGGAAAGGAGGCTGCTCGCCAGAAGCGCACTTGAGATATTGTTCGCCTCGTTGTACATAGGGTTTTCGAGGAACTTTATCATAGGATACTTATAAAGGAGCTGATCGAACTGCTCGGCCAGGTATCCTCTCGCGATGTAGATCTCGTTGATCTCCGCTTCAAGACAAGCATCGATGAGCGAATCGATGATCCTCTTGCCGTGGACACGAACGAGCGGCTTAGGTGTATTCAGTGTGATCGGCACCATTCTCGAGCCGAAGCCTGCAGCGATGAACACCGCCCTCTTTGCTCTATAAGGCTCCAGCGCCTCGATTCCCTTGTCCGTGATCATGCCGTCCTTGATGAGGCCTGCTTCGTTAAGCTCGTTAACGACTTTGTTGATCGTTCCCAGGGAATAACCGGTGATGCTCTCGAGTTCTCTTTGGGTCTTCGATGTTTTATCTGTGGCCAGATTTGCCAGGATATCGAACTGTTTTCGAGTAATATTCATGGATTTTCTCCTTATTCTTGTTCAAAAATCGCTTTTTTCGAGTAAAAAAATGAACAAAATGATAGTACACCCCTGCCAAAGCAAAGTCAACGGCGCCACGGGGATGTTTTGTAGAAATAATCGGTTCAATTTGGCTTGGAACATGATATAATCATCTTGGAAGAACACGAGTCCGCTAGGACGGGTTCCTCAGATTTGTAATAATTTACACACCTATCAGGCCACTATCCAATGGGTGTGTTTATTTATTTCTTCCTGGAATCCAGGTAAATAAATAGCTTCAACAGCAGAGTTGTTGAAGCTATTACTATGCTAATAATCCCTATTACCGTAGACACAACTTCAAAACCTGTCATCTTCGCATCCTCCTTTGTCAGACTATCCCACTTACGGGAAGTAAAACATCTGAGGAAACCCGCCCATTTTCGCGGACTGTGTTCACGAATATACTAGCACGGTTTAAGGGCAAAACCGGTCTCATTTTTGCTTTCATTTGAAAGCCTCATTCTTAAACCGTATAACACGTGAAACCTTGACGGACTTGTTTTCGATTAATAGGATAAAGACACTTATCCGGGAGGATCATATGATTGAGGATAGAAGACCAAAAACAAACACCGACATCTACATAATGGCAAAGATATTCTCCGTAATTCTTTGCTTCATTCTCTTCTGGGTCTTTTTCTACGCGAAAAAGTTCGTCTTCGTTTCCGATTACGACCTCCTCGCCAAAAGAATTATCTTCCGCAATCCTTCCGAGCTCAAGAACAGCAATACAGCAGGCTCTTTCTGGACCT
>CADCQX010000096.1 GCA_902803695.1 Oscillospiraceae bacterium | reverse complement strand
TCGGCCATCTTATGCATAGCGTCGGAGAACATACCGGATTCCTCACCTACACGTACCATTGATACTAGGATTGAATCAAACACTTTATAATGGCTCATAGATACGTTGATCGGAGTACCGATCTTAACGTCTTCAATAACCTGCGTCAAACAGTCTTTCATGAAAATATTCGAGATAACGTCACGCGAAAGTTCCAGCGCTCGCAAAATACTAACACCGGCATCGGTAAGCGTTGCCATAATGTTACAGAAACGTGCAACATATGTATTTCTCATTACGTCGCCGATTATCGGAATCTTTAGCAAAAATTCAGCAAGCCACATTGCAAATGAATCGTTATACTGGAGAAGGAACTTGAATCCTACTACAATACCGATGATGATCAAAAGAACCAGCCACCACCAGCCGAGCATGAAATCAGAGAATCCCATTACGGCTTTAGAAAGAGCGGGAAGATCGGATCCGAATGACAGGAATACGTTAGCAAATGAAGGCAATACAAACAGTGACATTACTATGATCATACCGAGAGTCAATCCAACGAGGAAGAGAGGATACATCATCGCACTCTTAATCTTTGCGGAAAGAGTTATTTCTCTGTGGAGAATATCAGCGGCATTTTCAAAAGCCATATCAAGACGACCGTTTGCCTCACCGGCTGCAACAAGGCTTATAACAATTTCGGGGAAAGTTTTAAATGAACCGAGTGACTGTGACAGCGGAACACCGTTGTAAAGCTCGTTACTTACGATCGTAAGTATACGCTTCATAGTCTTATCAGCCTCTGTATCAAGCATAACCTCCATAGCCATTGAAAGGGAGATACCTGATCTCATCATGATTGCCATCTGATGACAAGTTGTAAGAACCTTTTTCTTATCAAGTACTACTTCGTGGATCTCTTTAAGGTTAATATCTCGTTTATACCAAGGAAGATTATCCTGTCCGTCGTTGACCGAATCTTTCGATTCGCTGATCTCGAGGGGAGTCATGCCTCTCTCTGCAAGGATTCTTTTTACGTCCTCACGGCTGTCGGCAACAACTTCGCTTCTGTATTTTTTATTTTTACCGTCAATGGCAAGATAAGTATATTTCAAGTTACGTCACCTCATCTTCGATTATTCATACCGCCTGCATACGGAGGTCTTGCACCGCCCATGCCCATGCCCATACCGGGAGCGGGAGCAGCGCTCTGGTCGGCTTCGCTGACTTCGAAGCTATATTCTTTGGCGGTCTGAGGACTGATATACCCACGAGCAAGAAGCATCTCGATACTCTTATTACGTGTTATCATACCCAAGCCCTTACTTGTTTCAATAACCTGCTCGATCATAGCTATCTTGTTCTCACGAATAAGGTTTGAAATCGCGCTGTTTACGAACATAATCTCAAATGCGCCGATACGTCCGGGAATATCGCTTCTCGGAAGAAGTCTTTGTGATACAACGCATTTAAGTGAAGTCGAGATCTGACCGAGAGCCTGTCTTTGCTGAGCTGCAGGGAACATATCGACAAGACGGTCAACAGTTTTAGCTGCGCCCTCCGTATGAAGTGTCGAGAACACAAGGTGTCCTGTTTCGGCAGCGGACAATGCGATAGAAACGGACTCAAAGTCACGAATCTCACCGATCTGGATAATATCGGGGTCTTCACGAAGTACTGCACGAAGGGCAGTATGATATGAACGGCTGTCGGGGCCGATCTCTCTCTGATTGATTACGCAGCCGATAGGTCTGTGCAGATACTCAACAGGATCCTCGATAGTTACGATATTGAGGTTTCTCTCTCTGTTGATCTGATGGACGATCGCTGCGAGTGTTGTGGATTTACCCGAACCGGTAGGACCTGTTACAAGAACAAGACCTTCTTTAAGTTCAAGAATCTTAGCGATCGAAGCAGGAAGATTCAGCTTGTCAAGCTCCGGAGTTTCTTCGTTGATAACACGCATTACCAAAGACGCGCCGTTTCTGGTTCTGAATGCGTTAATTCTGAAACGGCTGCAGCCCTCTATAGTAGCAGCACCGTCGACGTCGCATGTTTCCATGAAAATGTCAAAACGCTCTTTATTAAGAACCTGACTGATCATATATGTAACGTCTTCATCAGTAAGAGGATCGCCTTCCCAGTATCTCATCTGTCCGTGAAGTCTGTATGCAGGACAGTTGCCTGATGACATATGAATATCGGAACAGCCTGCCTCAACGGCTTCTTTGACCATTGATATAAAATCCATCTGTAATTTCCCCCATTCAGGTTTATTTAGTATAGTAGTCGTTTGCAGAAAAAGCAAACATATATATCAAGTATAATTATAACACATCAATTCACGATTTACAACAAGAATTCAAAATTTCCGTATTTTTTTTAGTATGATTTTAATAGTATTAAAGCATATCCTCGCTTGCTGCTTCCATCATTGTTTCAAGAGAGATAATTCCGCTGATAACATTCATTCTCAGATTCTCTCTCATGGAGATCATACCTTCTTCAACAGCAATTTCGTTAATATCCTCGGT
>CADCQX010000095.1 GCA_902803695.1 Oscillospiraceae bacterium | reverse complement strand
CCTGATGGAAGTTCCTATAATCTTATGCTCGAAAACGGTGACCACAGCATTTTCCCGGTTAATTATACTGAAGGAACATATCCCCAAAATGAAAACGAGATCGCGCTTTCGATATTGAATTCGGAAGAGACAGGTCTTGGAGTAGGAGATACCATTAACGTCTCGAAGACCACTTCAGAAGGTGAGATCGAACAGAAAACTTGCACTATCTGCGGCATCTATTCTGATATAACTAACGGCGGAAAAACTGCAAAGGGTTGCATAAATGATGAGACTCCTACAGTATGGAGCATTATGTACGTTTCTCTCAAAGACAGTATCTCGCCTGATACATGGATCTCTGACTACAGCAAAGGATCTGCGGAAAACATCAAGATCGCTGAGATATCTGAATACATAAACGGAATGTATGGTCAGACGATAAGAAGTATCGGAAAAGCTTCGGTAATGACAAAAGTAATAGCATGTGTAGTTATCATGGTAGTTATCCTTCTCTTGATGCGTCTTATCATCTGGAGAGAAAGAAGGGAAAGTTCACTTAAGAAAGCACTGGGACTTACCACTTCAAATGTACGCACAGACTATCTGAAGAAACTGAGCATATATCTGTTGATAGGTTTGGTTTTTGGAATCCTTTCAGGATTATTGCTGGGTCCGAGAATGGCAGGTATCCTGTTTAGCTTTATGGGTGCCAAAGGACTTGGATTTACGATGGATCCGATTTCAACGTTTGCGATCATACCGATTCTTATGATCGTATCAGTATTCACTACGGCAGCTATCAGCCTTAAGGAAGTTAAGAACATAAGAGCATATGAATGTCTCAACACAAGGGAATAAGACAGGAGGATAGATAATGAACAGTTTGCTTAAAGTCAGAGATATAAAAAAGGATAACATATTGAAGGGAATAAGTTTTGATATAGAAGAAGGTGAGATGATCGCCGTTATGGGACCTTCAGGCTCAGGAAAATCTACCCTGCTTTATAACGTTTCCGGAATGGACCGTGCATCCTCTGGTGAGGTGTGGCTTGGAGATTCAGAGATAGCGGGGCTTAACGAGGATGAAAAAGCGAAGCTCAGACTTCGCCGAATGGGATTTGTTTTCCAGATGATGAATATGCTTTCTAACCTGAATATTATTGATAACATCGTTTTTCCTGCGGTCCATTCCGATAAGAAAAATAAGAAAGCATATTACGAGAGAGCAAAGATGCTTACGGATAAACTGCATATAGGTGAGCTTGCGAACAGGAGCATTAAGGAAGTATCCGGTGGAGAACTTCAGAGAGCCTGTATATGCAGAAGCATGATAATGAAACCGGAGATCATTTTCGCGGATGAACCGACAGGTGCACTTAATCAGAAGGCAACATCAGAAGTTATGGATGCGTTCCTGGATATAAACCGGGATGGCACGACCATAATGATGGTTACGCATGACGGAAAAGTCGCAAGCATGTGTGAGAGGATCCTCTATCTATTGGACGGCGAGATAAGAGGAGAGCTCGTACTTGGAAAATACACTGAAAAGGACGGCCGTGAAAGAGAACTGAAAACCACAAAATGGCTGGAATCTATGGGATGGTAATTTGGTTCCGCATTAATTTGATATACCCTCACGTCTCCATGGGCATAGATGCATAGACCAACTAAGGTCTCTGAATTTCAGGGACCTTTTTTGGTTTATATAAGTTAGCGGAGGCTAACCAAATGTGTTATAATCCTCCACGGACATTGAAAAGTATTAGAAATAAATGTTGCTTATGGAGGATCAACTATGATTTGGTGGGCGGTTATTTCCCGGTATTGTTTTCGCCATTATTCCTGCATTGATAGTGGGATTGTTGATAGAAGTAATAAGATGACAGGAGTGATTTTTTAAATGATCAAACTAAACGATTTGGATGATAGAACTATTGATGAAATATCCCACCATGTGGCGGATGCCTTTTTCGATTATGAATATAAGGATGGTGATCTCGGTCTGAAGAAATACATTACAACGCGTGAGGATATGTTTACGTATATCAATGCCATTGTTAAAGCCGCGTATAACAGCGGAGTGCTGTATGCAACCTCTGACAAACATGAAGGTTACATGTTTATAGCTGGTGAAGGTGTAGGTTCTATCGGATTTGTTGATGGAATGAAAATGATCTTCGCTGAAAAGAAAGCACTCGGCGGATG
>CADCQX010000094.1 GCA_902803695.1 Oscillospiraceae bacterium | reverse complement strand
TGCTG
Organism: Oscillospiraceae bacterium; assembly: GCA_902803695.1. GTDB lineage: Bacteria > Bacillota > Clostridia > Saccharofermentanales > Saccharofermentanaceae > Saccharofermentans. The sequence goes on along the minus strand of CADCQX010000094.1, from coordinate 16,008 downwards.
GGCGATAATCGTCAGGGAAGAAAACAGCATATCGAGGAAGATGGACATCTGTATCTTGATATGCTCGATATCGGTTAATGAGAGGGAACTATGGCTAAAAAGAAAAAAGAAGAAGTGATAATAGATACAAGACCTGATGCGCCGGTAACAGATCAACCGATCACCGAGATGCTCGAGCAGAACTACATGCCTTATGCGATGAGCGTCATCGTATCTCGTGCTATCCCTGAGATCGACGGTTTTAAGCCGTCACACCGTAAGCTTCTGTATACGATGTACAAGATGGGTCTATTAAATAAGGACAGGACCAAGTCTGCAAATGCCGTTGGTCAGACCATGAAGCTCAATCCTCATGGTGATGCAGCTATCTATGAGACGATGGTGCGTCTTACCAGAGGTAATGAGGCACTTTTGCATCCTTATGTTGATTCAAAGGGTAACTTTGGTAAGCAGTACAGCCGAGATATGGCATATGCTGCTTCCCGATATACTGAGGTTAAGCTCGAGAAGTTCTGTGAATTGATCTTTAACGGTATCGATAAGAATGCTGTCGACATGGTTGATAACTACGACGGCGAACTTAAAGAACCTGCATTGTTGCCGGTTTCATTCCCATCGATCCTTGTTAACAGCAACATGGGTATTGCCGTTGGTATGGCATCCAATATCTGTTCCTTTAACCTTAAGGAAGTCTGTGAAGCTACCATAGCTCACATGAAAGATCCTTCTGCTGATCTTCTTGATATCATGCCTGCTCCTGATTTTTCAGGCGGCGGACAGATCCTCTATGATCAGAAGGTAATGAAGGAGATCTACGATACAGGCCGTGGTTCCATAAGGATCAGAGGTAAGTACACAGTAGATACAAAGAAGAATACGATCACTATCTATGAGATTCCATACACAACGACTATGGAAGCCATAATCGATGAGGTATGCGAACTTGTAAAGCAGGGTAAGATCAAGGAGATCAGTGATATCAGGAACTCCACAGACCTCAAAGGTCTTAAGATCGTTATCGAATGCAAGAGAGGCACAGATCATGATGCACTCATGACCAAGCTTTTCAAGTTTACTAAGCTCGAGTCACCATTCTCATGTAACTTCAACGTGCTTGTTAACGGTTCTCCGAAGGTTCTTGGCGTATACGGCCTTATGGATGAATGGCTCAAGTGGAGAAGAGAATGTATCAAGCGCGAGACAGCTTTCGATCTTCAGAAGAAGAAAGATAAGCTCCATCTCTTGGAAGGTCTTGCAAAGATCTTGCTCGATATCGATAAAGCTATCGCGATCATCAGAAATACTGAACTCGAAGAAGATGTTGTTCCTAACTTGATGAAGGGCTTCGGAATCGATGAGATCCAGGCTGAATACGTAGCTGAGATCAAACTACGTAACATCAACAAGCAGTATATCCTCAACAGGATCAAGGATGTTGACGATATCAAGAACGAGATCGCCGACCTTGAGGATTTCCTCGTTAAGCCTACGAGGATCGATAATAAGATCATTGAAGTCCTTAAGGATGTCATCAAGAAGTATGGCCAGGATAGAAGATCTGAAGTTGTTAAGCAGGAAGAGGTCGATACCTTTGTTCCTGGACAGGAGATCGAAGACTACAATATCAGGATCATGCTCACAAAGCATGGTTATCTGAAGAAGCATACACTCGTTTCTTTGAGAAGTGCGGGTGAACTTAAGACCAAGGAAGATGACGAGATCTTTATCGATGTTGAGGCTACCAACCTTAACGATATCCTTGTCTTTACCGATAAGGCTAATGTCTATAAGGCTAAGGCTTATGAGTTTGACGATACCAAACCGAGTGAATATGGTCATTATCTGCCTGGAACTCTCGGAATGGATGACGGCGAGAATGTCCTGTTCATCATCGTTACCAAGGATTATAAGGGCAACCTTATGATCGGATTCGAAAACGGTAAGGTCGCTTTGTTCCCGATCAGCGTATATGAGACAAAGCAGAACAGAAAGAAGCTCATAAATGCTTTCTATGACGGTTCCAGAGCAATCTCCTTTATCGTTCTTAACGAGAATGAGAATCCTGATCTCGTAGCTCAGAGCGATATCTCAAAGGCTGCGGTATTTGAATCCAAGCTCGTTCCTTTGAAGTCAACGAGAACCACACAGGGTGTTCAGCTTCTTACATCTAAGAGAGGCTCTAAGATGATAAGCATCAGACGTGTTGAAGAAGCTTCATTTAAGGATCCGGAATACTTCAGGATCAGAAGACTTCCTGCCGTTGGATATTTCATCAAGGATGATCTCATGATGGACAAGCAGATCAACTTAAATCTTGAAGGTATCTGATATTGAGAAAGAGCATAACCGACAACATTTTCGAGACTGTAAGCAATAAGAAACCTGTCAGTTTTCTTTACTGGGTTTCAATCGGATTGTGCGTTGCGGTATTGCTTTTCTCGGTATTTGTCTTCGTATATATCGATAAATCCAAAGAGTCTAAAGCTTCGATAATTCCTGCCTTTGAGGAAGCATTGAACGAGGGCAGGTACGAAGATGCTCTTGAGATGTATCGAAAACTTCATGACGATCTTATCCAGCAAAGTGACGCTGAAGCTAAAGCCGATGAGAACATGATCAAGATGGAAAATCTTGTCTATGAAAAGGCCGTTACCATTGAAAACAAGATCAGATATGAGCGTTATGAACTCAAGACGGAAGATCTGAAATTCCTCAATGGTATGGGTGAGATAACATATTCTCATCTTTCCAACTGGCTCAATTCTCTTTGCGAGGATTTCCTTCTCGGAAACATAGAAAAGCCGGACGTAACCTTTATCTTCAACGAGATTATGAAGGTCGATAATATCTCAGCTGTTGCATCTCCGCTTTGGCGTGAGGTTGACTCGATTGAGCGTGCCAGAGGTATCGTTCAGGCGGCCGAGTCAGAATATAACGAAGGCGATTATATTTCTGCGGTTCAGCAATATAGTCTTCTCATCGAGGATTCGGAAGGTTTTGTCTACAACTTCGCCGACAGGCGTGTAGGTGAGATCAAGGATATCATGTATCAGCCGATGCTTGAAAAATGCGAACACATGCTTGCCAGATATCAGTATTATTCGGCTGAAGAGATCCTATCCAATCTGGCTGTTATCTTTCCTGACGATACCAGAATTGCTAATGATCTTATCATTGCAACCGAGAAGACATCTCCTGTCGTTGATTATTACGGCAATGTCGAAGTCATCTGTGTCCGTCAATTGATCGTTGATACAGAACTTGCATTTGATGTTAACTATATTTCCGGTAACGAGGATATTTATCTTACTACCTCAGAGTTTTCGAAAATACTCGAAGAACTATATGCAAAGAACTATGTTCTTGTTGATGCCGAAGCTCTTGTTGATACAAGTAATGAGGATTACCTTGTTGAGTGTAACCTGCGTGTGCCTGAGGGCAAGAAGCCTCTTATCATAATCATCGAAAACCTTGACTATTCGATGCGTAATTACGGAAACGGCACATGTGAGAAGCTTGTTCTTAATGATCAGGAACAGGTATGCGGACTGTACTGTAATGCAGCAGGGCAGGAAGTCGTATCAAGGTCTGCCGAAGCTATAGGCATCCTGGATATGTTTGTTGAAGAACATCCGGATTTCTCCTTCAACGGCGTAAAGGGTGTTATCACAGTATGCGGATATGAATCCTGTTTTGGTTATGTCATAAGCGAAGATGAGATAGATGACCGTAACTTTGCTCTCAACGCAATCGGAAGACCAAGCGAAGATATTACTGCTCAGGATATCGAAGCCAATAAGAATACCGTTGCCCAGATCGTTTCAACACTTAAGGATACCGGTTGGAAATTCGCTTCTTCTACATACGGAAATATCAATGCGGAAGGTGCGACCATGGACGAGATCGTATCTGATACCGAAAAGTGGACAAGTCAAATCGGTTCGGTACTTGGAACGACACACATGATCGTTTACCCGAACGGTAACTACATAAAGGGAACAGATCCTCGCGCCGAATACCTTAAGGGACTGGGATTCAGGATATTCTTCGGTATAGGTCCTAATCCTTATTACACATACGGTATCAACTATCTCTATTATGACAGAACGCTCATTAACGGAGCGAATATGCGTGATGCAGACTTATCAAGATTATTTGATGTGTACAAAGTGTATGATGATGCCAGAGTCAAGAAATTGGAGTGATTTTGCGAAAATGCTTTGATTTAAGCGACTTCTTACTTATAATGTGGGTAGATTTGACACAGTTTTGAAACAAAATATTAGAACTTTTAATGTATAATTTATAGTTGTGGAGGATAAATAATATGGCAAAAACAGACAGACTCAGTCAGTATCTAGATAATGACGTTCTTCTTTGGAAGGATAAGAAGCGTTATCTCGGGTTGCCGATTTCCTTTACTACATACAGTTTTGATAATAATCGTCTCTATATTCGTAAGGGATTGTTTAACACAACTGAGGATGAGATCCTTCTTTATCGTATCCTTGATGTAACTATCAGACGTTCATTGGGTCAGAAGATATTTGGTGTAGGAAGCGTTATTCTCAATACAGCTGACCAGACATCTCCGGTAATAGAGATCAAGAATATCAAGAATTCTGATCGTGTAAGAAAAGCATTGAGCACATTGGTCGAGAAGGAAAGAGACGAGAAGAGAGTTCTCGGAAAAGAAATGTTCGGTTCTGCAGGTATGGAGCTTGGAGATTTTACTGCTCACAGTTTGGACTTGGACTGATAAGAACGAGGTAGATTTTGGAGACTAGACAGGATCGCTATAGCGGCGCTAAACAAAAGAAATTAGATCAACTCAAGCAATTGATTGCTGAATCTGATAACATTGTCTTCTTGGGCGGTGCCGGTGTTTCTACGGAAAGCGGCATACCTGATTTCAGAAGCGGTGAAGGTATCTTCAATCAGGAAACGGGATTTAATTATCGTGCCGTTGATGTTGTGTCGCATTCGTTCTTTGTAGAGCATCCTGATGAATTCTACGATTTTTACAGAAAAAAACTTTGCTATCCTGATGCTAAACCTAATAAGGCTCATAAGGCTCTTGTAAGACTTGAGCGTCAGGGTAAGCTTAAGGCTACTATCACACAGAATATCGACTGCCTGCATCAGATGGCCGGCAGTAAGACTACTATTGAACTTCATGGTTCTGTTCACAGGAATTATTGTATCGACTGCGGCAAGAAGTATAAACTCGACTTTATCCTTGGCTGCGAGGGCATTCCGCGTTGTACCAAGTGCGGCGGTATCGTTAGGCCTGCAGTAACTCTTTATGAAGAGAACCTCGAACATGACAAGGTTGATTCAGCTATCAAGGCGATCAAGAAAGCAGATCTTATGATCATTGGCGGCACATCGCTTACAGTTTATCCGGCTGCTACCTTTGTTCAGTTCCTGAAGCATGACAGAGTAGTAATAATCAATAAGAGTTCAACACATTTGGACCTTCAGGCGCTTTTGACAATACATGACAGCATCGGTGAAGTCCTTGATTACGTAGTTCCTAAGAGAAAGCCTAGAACTACGACAACTAAGGCTTCTTCCAAGTCTGCAGCATCTTCAAAGACGACTAAGAAGACTACAAAGACCGCTTCTAAGTCATCATCCTCTTCGAAAAAGTCAGCTTCCAAGGCTTCGGAACCTGCAAAGAAGACAACCACAAAGCGCAAGACTAAAGCATCTGAGAAAAATGACTTTGGTAAGGAAAAAGTCTAAATGCGATATGACAACGAATACTTTGTAAAAAGACAGACAGAATTAGATAGATCAGTTAAAGAACTTGAAAAGACGAGCGGGAACTATAGTCTTGTTCGTCTTGCTGTTTTTATAGCCGTAGCTGTATTGCTCGTTCTGGGATTTTATCTCAAAAAAGAGATCATCTTTGTATCTATAGCGGCGCTGCTGTTCGCTGTTTTTATTTTTCTTTGCGTCAAGCACAGAAAGATAAGCTCCGATCTGAAGCTCAAATCTGCAGTAGCAGACATAAACAAAGAATATATCGCCCGCGTTAACGGGGATTTCACTAATCTCAAGGATAAGGGAAACGAGTTTGTCGTGCCTGATCATGATTACTGTATCGACCTTGATGTTTTCGGCGAGGCATCTTTGTTTGCTCTTTATAATATCTCCGAAAGCGCTATTGGCCGTCAGGCTTTTAAGGATGAACTTCTTAATGCCCATGTCGATCAAAGGTCTACAGAAGAACTGCTCGAACGCCAAAAAGCGATACATGAATTCAGCGATAAGATCGAATTTATCGAGTACTATCAGGCATCCGAAAGACTCGGAAAGCTTGATAAGATGCCTGTTGCTCTGATGGCTCTGGCATCAAACAAGTCTTTCGCTTTTTCGAAGACAAAAAGACTTGTAAGTAAGCTTCTTTTACTATTGTGGCTCATCCCGTTCGGTCTTCTGTTTGTTTCAACAAAGCTCTTTATACCGGCAGCTTTGGGTGTCATATTCGTAAATCTCATCGCAAGTTTTGTTATGACTTCCGGGTACAAGGAATGCTTTAGTGCCGTTGACGGAATATCAAGACAGACGGACGCTCTTTATACTCTCTATTCCATGCTCGAAAAAGAGAACCTTAAGGAGAACTATACCAAGGAACTTCTGGCCGACGTTAAGACTAAAGGCCAAGTCTCCGATGGCTTTAAGTCTTTGGCAAAAGCTTGCGGTTTCTGTGCTTTAAGATCTCAGCCTCTTATTGCTTTGGTTTTGAACGCTCTTTGTCTTTATGATTCATATTGTGCTGACCGATTTGTATCCTGGGGTGAAAAATATGGTACTTCGCTTGAAGGTAATCTCAAGAATCTGGGTAAGATCGAAGCTATGATGTCTGCCTCAGTTGTTGAGATGATCTCCGAGAATAGCACCAGACCGGTATTTGTGGAAGCTCCTTTGGATTCTTCCAAGAATGCTCTGTTTAAAGGACAGGATATTGTTCATCCACTGCTCGATCCTAAAAAGGCGGTTTCCAATTCCATAACTATCGACGGTAAGATCGCTCTTATCACGGGTTCCAATATGTCTGGTAAGACAACATTGATAAGGACTATCGGAGTTAATTCGATTCTGGCATATATGGGTGCTAACGTTCTTGCATCTTCTTTGGAACTTGGAAGGATGAGAGTTGTATCTTCCATGAGGATCGTTGACAGCATGAAAGAAGAGATGAGTACGTTTAAGGCAGAACTTGTAAGGATCTCATCTATCGTTAAGGCAGGCAGAGAGGGAAGACCTCTGCTGTTCCTCATTGACGAGATATTCAGGGGAACTAACTCGGCAGACAGAACAGCCGGTGCCATGACCGTTCTTAAGATCCTTTCCGATGAAAAGATCATCGGCCTTATGACAACTCATGATTATGCGCTTTGTGATGAAGCTGAGAAAGAGCTTAAGAACATCTGTTATTACCATTTCTCTGAAACGTATGATGATGAGGGTATCTACTTTGATTACAAATTAAAAGATGGAATATCGAATGTTTCTAATGCAAAATACCTTATGAAATTGGTGGGTATTATATTATAATATTTATTGTTTGATTTTTTGGAGGGAATTATGAGCTCATATATCAATAATATCGATTTTTTCAAAGGCAATAAGCCTGAAGACCTGGTTTCCGAGTTCGGAACACCGCTTTATGTATATAACGAATCTGTTATCAGAAAGCAGATGAAGAAAGTTGAAGGACTTATTAAAAAATATCCTTATACGGCTAACTATTCTATAAAGTCCAACTCCAACCTTTCGATCTTGAAGATCGCTCTTGAAGAGGGACTTAATGCTGATGCAATGTCCGTAAACGAGATGAGGATCCTTCTTTTGGCAGGTTTCCCTGCTGAGAGGATTTTCTTTGTTCCTAACAATGTAAGTTCAGAGGAACTCACATTTGCTCATGATAATAACATCATTACAAGCCTTGACTCCATTGATCAGCTCGAAAGATTCGGTAAACTTTTCCCGGGATCCAGATGTGCGGTAAGGATCAATCCTGGCGTTGGTGCAGGTCATCATGAGAAAGTTGTTACAGCAGGTAAGAAGACTAAGTTTGCCATTGCTGAGGAAGACATTGATACAGTATTTGAAGTTGCCTCTAAATATGACCTTAAGATCGTCGGAATCAACCAGCATGTTGGTTCTCTTTATATGGTTCCGGATCCGTTTATTCAGGCTATCGGCAATTTCTTAAGGATTGCCAGAAAATTCCCGAACCTTGAATTTATCGACTTCGGTGGTGGTTTCGGTACTCCTTATCATAAGCTTAATGATGAAGCTCCATTTGATATCGATAAGCTCTCAAAGGAGATGGAACCGATCCTTGATGATTTTGTATCTGATTACGGATATGCTCCTTTGTTCAAGTCTGAGCCTGGCAGATACTGTGTTGCCGAGTCTTCCTTGATCCTGGGCAGAGTTTTCGCAACAAAGTCAAATTACGGTCATAAGTATGCCGGAACTGATATCGGAATGAATGTTCTTGCCAGACCTACACTTTATGATTCATGGCATGACATTGAGGTAATCAGAAATAATGAGGTTGTATCTCCAGAGGATGGTACAGACGTTATTACTGTTACGGGAAATATATGTGAATCAGGCGATATCCTTGCCAAAGAGAGAGAACTGCCTATCATCAAGACTGACGATCTGGTCGCTGTTTTGGACGCCGGTGCTTACGGTTATTCAATGAGTTCATCATACAATTTGAGACCGAGATGTGCCGAAGTACTGATCCAGGAAGACGGAAATGTCAAATTAATCAGAAGAAGGGAAACATTCGAGGACTTAATTTCTTTGTTTTAATGGTTTTTGTTTCTTTAATTTATTGATAGTTTCTTTGTTTTAATATAGAATTCATAGTGTTATGAGTTGAGTTTGGTAAGGGCAAATGCAAACAGGGGACTTTGATTATTTTAATTCATATGCCTTAGACTACTCTTTTTTAAAAGAGTTTGTAGGCACCACTGTATACAGGGACTTTTTTATGAGGGTCTCTGAGGGTGATTGCGACATTTATGTCAGCAAGGATTTTAAACTGCTCCACCAGTGCATGACCCACCAGGCTGATGATATTTCAGATATTCTATCGACTTCGCTCAGGGATCTGTTCGGGATCCTGCTTAATTACAGAAAGGTTCACCAGATAGACACAGTTGGCAGCAGAAGCTTTTTGAGAGAAGTTTCCAAGATCGATGGAATTTGTCTTTTAACTTCCAGGACCGGTATTTTGTTCAAGCGTATGTATGACCAGAAGCTTGAATTTAACATGCCGATTTGCGTAGTCTCGGAAGAGAGTATCGAATTTTATAGGAACAGTACTGAGTGCTATGAGAATGTAAAAGAGATCAAGATAAGTCCTCTTGCAGCAAAGACAGAGTATCTCGATGCCCATGTTTTCTGTAATGTCGGTGATGTAGTTCAGACTGCTTCCCAGAAGTCTATCCTTCTTTCGACAAGGATCAGTAACGGCGCAGAGGGCATGATCTTTAAGACAAATGATCCTAGGATTGTCGCAAAGATCTATCATAAGGGAAATATTACGCCTCTTCGTTGGAGTAAACTCTCGAAGATGGTTGCCAGAGGAATTAAGGCAGTAGAGATCTGCTGGCCTGTTGATCTTTTGTTTTATCAGGGCGTTCCGGTCGGTTATACCATGAGACTTGGAAAAGGCTCTACTTTAAGTAACATCCTTGACGGACCTGATGCCGTTACAAATGCTTTCCCGGATTGGAAGAGGGTTGATATCGTTGATACTCTTATTAACCTTTTGGAGAAATTCCTGTATCTGCATATGAACGATATCATCATAGGTGATATTCAGCTTAAGAATGCACTTCTTTATTCTTCAGCATCCTGTTATCTTATCGATATGGATAGTTGCCAGATCGGTAATCTTCCTTGTCCGGTTGGAACAGAAGAGTTCACTCCTACTGAATTGTGGGGACGTAATTTCGTAAGTTTCTTACGTACTTTAAGGCATGAGGATTACTGTATTGCAATGCTTGTATTCTCTGTATTGTTCTGCGGTCTTCATCCGTATGCTACCCGTAACGGTAAAGAGACATTGAGGGAAGAGATCCTTGAGAGGAATTTCCCGTATAAGCTTGATAATTCAGGAACAGAATTCATTCCATTAGGAGGATATGATCATATTTGGGAATACCTTCCTGAGAAGATCCGTTCCATGTTATATGATGTTTTTGCTCTGGGTATCAGTCATGAGGCTATAGAGTGGTATTCCGCTGTTTTGGATTATAAGGATGATCTTATCAATGAGAGATTTGAAGATCCTGAAAGCTATAAAGTCTTTCCTAAGATGGATTATCATAAGACTCCTGATGCGGTTCCTGTTATGGTCAAAGGCAGGACCGGCTTTAAGGACAACATAATCTATAATGGTGCAAATAATCCTTTTGCAGCAGCTGCCAATTCTTCATTTGACACAGATACGTCCGGATTGGTTGCTACTAACAAACCATTTTATGCAACGAGGTATAATAAAGAGGATCAGAATGATGATCCGGACAAGGGTGATGACAACAGAGGTGGTCGTTTCCCGTTCTTTGGTAAGAGAAAGAAATAATTTGTAGGGGGATATATTTATGTCAGAGATCAATGCTTCGGATTTTGGTAACAGTACAAAGAGAAGATTGCCTATCTGCTTTTGTCTTGATACATCCGGTTCGATGCAGGGTGACCCGATTAAGCAACTTAATATGGGTCTTCAGAACTTCCTGTCATCTATCAAAGCTAATGATGACACGAGATCGGCTACTGATATTTCTATTATAACTTTTGGTTCTTCGGTAGATATCGTTTTACCTTTCGGTAAGATCGCTAAAGATAAGGGACTTCCTGAGATCCAGGCTTCTACGAGCCTTACACCTATCGGAGAAGGCGTTCTTACGGCACTTGAGCTTTTGGATGCCCGTAAGAGAGGATATCGTGAGCTCGGTATTAAATATTTTCAGCCTTGGATCGTTGTTATTACCGACGGTGCTCCTATGGGACCTAATGCAATGGCTAACTATAAGGCTGCTGTTGAAGCATGTAACGAACTTGAGAGAAATGACAAACTGGTTGTTTTCAATATCGGCGTAGGAAATGCAGTTGATTACGATCTTTTGAAGCAGCTTTCTATCAAGAGACCTGAGCCTATATCAGTTGCTTCAGCGGAATTTGGTAAACTTTTTGAATTCTTGGGTTCTTCAAGTTCTTCTGTAGTTTCTTCAGGAATGAATGATGATGCACTTTACAACATTTCTACTGAACCTGAAGGTGAGTCAGTAGATGTGGATGATTTCTTTAAGTTCCTTGAGGAAGAATGATCAGAGGTTTTAGATGAAAACTGCAAGAGTCGCGGCTGTAACAATTATGGGCAACAAACACATGCAAAGGGGTGTTCCTTGTGAGGATAACTCTTTAGCTTTGGAGCGCAACAATGTAAGTGTTGTTGTTGTATCCGACGGTGCAGGCGGAAAAGAATATACACATGCCCGTTACGGTTCGAAGATCACTTGTGAGACTGTAGCCCAGCTTTTAACAGATCATTTTGATGCGATTTATTATGAAAACAGGGAAGCGGCAGTAAAGAATCTCATCATAGCGGCAATACATACCAATATGGCTGCTGCAATAGAGAAGTTTAAGCTTGATTCTCTTGAGAGACTATCATGTACATTGGTCTTTTGTGCTGTTAAGGACAGAAGAGTTATTTGTGGACATATTGGAGACGGACTCATAGTAAGAGTATCTTCTTCAGGTATCTCTCCGATCACAATGCCTCAGAACGGAGAGCGTGCTTCGTCCACGTATTTCGTAACAGCAAGCCATGCAGCTGATTATCTGAGGTTTGTTAAGATGACTACTGATGATATTCATGGTATTGCTCTCATGACTGATGGTGTACAGGATCTCGTTTATGATGAGAATAGCGGTCTTGTAAGACCTGTTATCGCTAAGATGGTCGATACACTTAAGGGCGGAAGGGAAAGTTGCGAGAAAGAGATCAATCAGATCTTGGAAAAATATGTTGTCGGTGCTAGTAACGTAAGTGATGATGCATCTTTTGGTATCGTGCTCTTGTCTGATACAGCATCTCCGGCACCGGATAAGCTTTCCAATTCTGCGGATGCATTCCCTAGAAACAGTAAGGATACATTTAAAGATCTTCAGATGGAATGGCTTCCTAAGGTAAAATCTGCAAAGAATGTTATTATAAATGCAGGAGCAGGTAAGTTTGTATTGGAAAAGACTGATCCTGAGATTATTTGCGAGAATAAGAAGGATGATCATCAGAGTAAGAAAACAGAAGATAAAATTGGAGAAATTGAAGAAAAGAGGAAAGTTGGAGACGGGTTTGTATTGGGTATCATAATAGGCATACTGATCAGTGCTTTATTGATCTTTTTGCTCTATTTTGTATTATCCTAATATGAATTTCGGAGGGGAATATGTCAGAAGCGAAGCGTAAATATAAGATACTTCCGGGTGTTCCTACACCTGATTACGATGCGATAATGAAAGCTTCTTCGGATTATACTGATCCGGGCGAGCTTGAATTTGTTATGCGTAAATATACATTGGATGCTGACAAGAAGAAGGTCAGAGCTGCCGGAACAAGCGATCAGGATGTTGATGAACTTAAGAAGCTCGGTGTACAGGTTGCAGAAGATGAAGAGCGTGCTAAAGAGATCAGCCAGGCTAAGATGGATGCCATAAAGGAGCGTAATGTCATGGCACCTGCATCTATCGAGGCTCTCAGAGAAGTTGCTTTGAAGAAGCATAAGTCTGATGAAAAGAGAGAAGAGATCGAAGCTGAGCTTAAGGCCAGAGATGAGGAAGCAGCTCAGCAGGAGGCTTTGGAGAAGGCCAGGGCGGACAGAAGAGAACAGCAGAAGAAGGCTGTTGAGGAACTTAAAGCCAGAGCGGCTTCTCTTGAAGCTAAGAAGGCTGAGATGGCTGCCAAGGCTGCGAAGGCGGCTGAAGAAGCCAGAGCCAAGGAGGAAGAGGCTGCAGCAGCTGATTCGAATGAGAATCTTATCCTGTCTGATGAAGATACTTTGGATTCGTTCAGTGAGTTCCTTTAATAATTTAATACAGATTGTAAGACCCTCGATCAAAGATCGGGGGTCTTTTGTTATTCAATGGTAAAATGTAATTCGTACGGAATGGTTTCAGTGTCTTTATCAATTTTGTATACGTTGATCGTGATGTAATAATCTCCTTTTTCCAATTCTCCGTATTTGTTCATCCAGAATATATTCATATCAGTTTCTTCTTTGTCAAAAAGCAACTGTTTCTTAATATCAACATTGATTATAGGTTTTTCACCGACTGCTGTATCTATTTCAGGTACCAATGTCTGTTTTTGTTGGTCAGCTTCTAATGTCGGTACCGGTACATCACCGTCTTCCGTTTCCTTATACAGGATGAAATCGTTATATGCATAGTATTTGTTGTAATCTTCCTCGTTATTTACCGTAAAAGACAAACTGATACCATACTCTTTCACTTCGTTGATCTTAACATCGACTTTTTTCTCGGCAGTGTCCGATCTATAGTTATCAATAACACTTGCGACAGTTTCCATAGTTATGCCTTGTCTATCTGCAGCTATCTGTCTTGGTTTTCCTTTGACGTTCTTTACGTAATAGCCGACGGAAATTACGACTGCGATACAGGCTGCAGCTGCCGCAAGACTAATGATCATAGGGGCGATCACTGTCTTCTTTTTGGCTGGTCTTATATCTGCGCTTTCGATAAGTTCAGGATCTATCTCGCTGAAAAGATCCATTAGTCTTTCAGATTTCATAGATAAATCTCCTCCTTTTCGAAAAATATCTTAAGTTTATCCCTTGTCCTTTTCAGTGAAACACGTACGGTGTTCTCGTTCATGTGGAAGAAATCCGCTATCTCAGTGATCGAAGCCATGTAGAAGTATCTTCTTATGAAGATGTTCCTGTGCTGAGCAGGAAGGCTCTTGAGGAAGGCGTTGAGGCATTCTGTTACAACAGAATCTTCGGACGGGATAGCGGCATTAGCGTCAGGGATGCACTCTTCCAGTTCATCCAATGCCAGTTCAACTGAGCCTGCTCCTCGTTTTTGTGCGTTATGTTTCTCATACAGGTTCAATGCAAGATTCCTCGCTATCTTTCCGATGAAAGCCTTGAAATTTGAAGGCCTCGTCGGCGGAATGGTGTTCCAGAGTTTCAGGTATGTATCGTTCTGGCATTCTTCGGAGTCTTCGGAATTTTGCAGGATATTATAAGCGATCGTATTGCAATACGCGCCGTACTTTTGGTCTGTCTCGGAAATCGCACTTTCAGAACGCTGAAAGTACAGTTCTATGATCTGAGTATCTTCCATGCATGCCTCTCTTAGATAAAGGAATCAATATACATTATTGTATATTTTCCTGTTCTATCTTTAAAGTGCATGCTTTTTCTCCCCGTAATCCTTTGCATGCTCGAAAACCTCCGTTTATGCCTTCTTATCAATATAGACAGAAGAAAAAGGAGGATGTTACATGATATGGCGGTATTTTTCGAAAAGGATCAAAGGATTCCCATCAATTTGAGGAAAACATTTGCGGCAATGAATACGAGATCGATCACTACTGCAAAACCGCAGATAACAAAGTATGTCTTCGGAACAGAAAACTTCTTCTGCTTTTTCAGATGATCATGGAGCGGTGTCAAAGTATTCTTAAGGATAATGACTTTCTTATGAGTAAGTCTTCCGATAGTGATCTTAAGGATGCTGAGACCTCCGTCGAGAAGGAACGGAAGGCCGATAATGAGGTAGGTGAACGGGATCTTAAGGATCATAGCATAAAGCGCGATAAAGAAACCGATACCTCTGGAACCTGCATCTCCCATAAGTACCTTGCTCGGGTAGAAATTGAAGAAAAGGTACGGGATGAGGACTACGATCATGACAAGACCGAAAAGAAGGTTGATCGAATTAAGAGTTCCTCTTAAAGCTGCGATTACGATGAGAGTAACTGTCGTGATAATGGTAAGAGTTCCTGAAAGACCGTCAACACCGTCTGTTGCGTTCGTTGCATTGACTGAAACAATCAGAAGCAAAGATGCCAGCGGAACAAAGAAGAGGAACGGGATATGAATATAAGAGCCTGTAAATGATACTATGTCGCTTGTATATGCAAAAGGGATGAGGAATGCTGCAGCAACTGCAAGTCCGATATCGATAACGCCTTTGACCCATTCTTTCCAGGGACTAATCGATCTGTCATCCAAGAAACCGAAGAAGCTGGAAGCCCCGAGAATACCCAGGATGATACGCTCGTAATATCCGTTGGTGCAGAATGTGGCAACTGTAATGCCGAAAGCAAGCATGAAGTAGATTCCGACACCGGTATATTTTCCTTTGTTAACTTCACTGTCAATAGCGTAGAGCCTGCCTCTGTCACGACCCAGAAGTCGATTGGCGAAAGGTTTGAATATCAACAACAAAAGAGAAGCGGCAAATGCAGCGGGTAATCCGATACTAAATGCCCAAATTGTAGAAAACATATATTACTCCCAACATTTTTTCAACTTTCTTATTATACTCTATATCTTTTCTAAAGAAAAAACATTTGATAAGATATTTTTTAATGAAAATAAGAGACTCAAAGGCAGGATTTTATACATATGGACTATAAATCGGAAATAGCTGTTAAGTTGTCGGAAGTGACCGGACTTGATATCGATCAGATCAATAAACTTATAGAGATACCACCGCAAGTAGACATGGGAGACTACGCTTTCCCGTGTTTTGCTCTTGCTAAGACAATGCATAAGGCACCGCAGATGATCTCTCAGGAATTGAAGGAGAGCGGAAAACTCGATCTTCCTTTCTTATCAGAGGTCAAGAATGTCGGTCCATACCTCAATTTCTTCATCGATAGAGGTGTTTACGCATCAGATACGATTACTGAGATCAATACTCTCAAGGAAGACTACG
>CADCQX010000093.1 GCA_902803695.1 Oscillospiraceae bacterium | reverse complement strand
GTTATAAAGTGAACATTATTTGGAAGTATCGCATTACGATTTCCTCTGTTGATGAGATAGAGCTCGTCACCTCTTTGGGCAAGTGCCTTGGAGATGGCTGTACTTATGGTTCACGTGCCTCCGATGAATAATACTTTCATGAGTGATTCCTCCGATCAAAGCTCTGCTTCTGCTGCGATCTTATAGATGTTAGCTACATCCTCCGGCTTAAGGTGAACGAATCCGCCTGTCTCTCCGTCGATGCCCATCTTGGAAACCATCTCAGGGATATCCTTGACATCAGCGCCCAGCTCCTTGAAATTGATCGGCATACCGATGGACCTGAGGAACATCCTGAATCTTCTGATGCCCTCGAGAGCTGTCTTCTCGGGATCAAAGAAATCCATCTTCACGCCCCAGACGCGGACAGCAACCTGCGCAAATCTCATGACGTCGTGCTTATAAACGAACTCCATCCATGCAGGCATGATGACCGCGAGACCTGCACCGTGTGCGCAGTCATAGATAGCGGACAATTCGTGTTCGATGCCGTGGCTGTTCCAGTCCTGATCGCGGCCTACGCCGACGATGTTCGTGTGAGCAACGGTTCCTGCCCACATCATGTTGGCGCGTGCCTCATAGTTTGTCGGATCCGCGATAACTCTCGGAGTCTCTTTGATCATTGTCATGAGGACTGCCTCGCATAGTCTGTCAGTGATCTCGACTTCCTTTGTATTCGTAAAATACCTCTCGAAAACGTGAGCCATAATATCCGTCGCACCGCAAGCTGTCTGATACGAAGGAAGAGTAAACAGGAGTTCCGGATTCATGACCGAGAACTTAGGTCTTAACGCATCAGCACCCGTGCCTCTTTTGAGCATGCCGTCTTCCTTTGTGATAACGGAGTCGCCGGAACCTTCCGAACCTGCTGCCGCGATGCTCAAGACTGTTCCGACAGGAAGAGCCTTCTTGATGCTTGTCTTGTAGCTGTAGAAATCCCAGAAATCGCCGTCATATACGCTTCCTGCTGCGATAGCCTTAGCGCTGTCGATAGTGGATCCGCCTCCGACTGCGAGGATAAAATCTATTCCTTCCTTACGGACGATATCGATACCTTCATAGACCTTGGAGTCTCTCGGGTTAGGCATTACGCCGCCCAATTCAACATAAGGAACTCCTTCCTTGTCGAGAGATGCCTTAACGCGGTCGAGAAGTCCCGATCTTACGGCCGAACCTCTGCCGTAATGGATGAGCACCTTTGTGCCGCAGTACTTTTTAACGAAAACGCCTACCTCATTCTCACGGTCTTTACCGAAAACGAATTCCGTCGGGCTGAAAAAATTGAAATTATTCATAAGAGATCTCCCTTCAAGCAAAATGTATTTAAAGGATAATCCTTGCCCGATTTTATATATACAAGATAGAAATGTTTTTTAAGAAATATCAGATATTCCAGTCGCCGTCTTCTTCGAGTTTCTCGCCTCTGTACGGATTACGGACGAGCCTTATTACAGCGATTATGGATGTAACGAAAAGTACCGGAACAAAAAATGACAGGATGAAGAAACCTGCGACGCAGACCTTTCCTCCAAGAATCATCGTAAGCCGCACGTAGTCGTCATAAGCCTGGTCAAATGTCGCAGGATAATTCTCTACGGCCGTAAAGATGATCGCACTTCTAACGGAACAGATCGCCAGAACGGCAAGAAACGCCGTTCGAATGATAGAGGAAACCACCGATGTCTTCTTGAAAGCGATGATGCTGCACACCAATGCGATAACTACAACGACTGAGTAGAAGGTTATGCCGCTCCAGACGGAACTGATCTGCTTCAAGATCTCAATCGCTTCCATCGAGCTTAAGCCTTCGGATTCAATATTCTTTCCCGCGAGGATTCCCATTCTTGTCCAAAGGATCGAAACATAGCCGATCATGATAAGGATGCAGACACGCAAAACAATTGCAGCAACAATGCTGAGTTTACCTTTTCCCATATAAATACCCCTCAAAAAATATTGAGAAGATATTACCTTATGATCAGGTAGATTTCAAGATTATCCTCAGCGTAAACCACGTTTCTGGTGTCCTCGGTCCTGAATATCATGGACAGTGCCGGGCTCGAATCCAAAGTCGCCACCTGTACGCCGATCCTATCCATACAAAGATCAAACATATCTCTGTCATCGAAAACGATCGCTATCTGCGCGATCTTGCAATAAGAGCCGAAGGACTCCGTTCCGCCTGTTCTCTCAGATGTCCAGAAATATGTATCGCTGAAGACTTCCGTTCCGAAGAGCGTAGTCTTGATCCATGTATAAGCAGAGCTCGGGAGTTCACCGACAAGTGCGAGATTGCGCATCGTCTCTACTGATTCCTCGACGTTGATCGTGCCTGAGGTTCCTGCAGAAAATACGTACTCGACGTTACCGTTTTCGATAGAGTAAGAAAAAGCATAAAGAGGTATGTCAGTGCTTATGACCGCGTCCTTTACGATGGTGAGGTTACGGTCGTATGAGCCTTCCGGCAAAAAGCCGTTGTTCTCCAGTTCCTTGATGAGAAGAAGATCCACGGAAGACAGAAGGACGCCGTCGACTTTCTTTGTCTCGACAACATCATCCGCCAGCATGTCGAAATTCGCTGCTTCCAGTTCGCCCATTGCCTTGCCTGTCTCGAGCGCCGCCTGAACATCGTTGGAAGAAACGTAGGCCTGGCCTTCGTAGATGGATACAGTGATCTCGGACGGCTTCAATGTTCCATTCTCGTCAAAAAGGTCATCCACCATCTGAGAGAGCTTATCGGAATCGTTCTTGGATCCGTATGCCGAATAGTATTCCATGAAAGCTTCGAGATAGTAGACCTTGTCCCTTACGCTCTCGGTTTCAAGATCGAATGACTTGTTGATCTCTGATACCAGGGACATAGCCTTGATCCTGTCGTTGTCCCTGACATATGCCTTGAGAAGAAGCGACTGGTCGTAAAGACTGTAGTTGCCGGACTCTTCCTGAGTCTGGTCTATGAGCTTACCAGGGAGGGTTATCTTATCAACGATGAGAGTATTATTTTCCGCATTCTTGAGCATCAGCTCCTTGGTCCTGCTCCACAGAAACTCCTTGACGATGCCGCTTTGTGAGGCATCATCCACCCACTCGTAATCGATGGTCTTACGCTCTTCGAGCTTGACCTTACGGGCATTGGCGTAGTTTCTGACATATAAGAGATAGAGTCCTCCGAGGATCAGGACAGCCAAAACGCACGATCCGATGATGATGGCTTTCTTACGGTCGATGACGGAAAAGATCCCTGTCTTCTCGCCGTTCTGTCTCATGATAAAATTTGCCGTGCGCCTTTTCATTATGCTTTTAACCTGTTTTCCTATATAATGCACATATTATACAAAACTTCAAAGGTGAAACAAATGCGAGTTATAGGCATAGTTGCTGAATATAATCCGTTCCATAACGGCCACGAATATCTGATCAAAAAAGCCCGCGAGATCGTAAATGATCCGCGTGCCATCGTACTCGTTGTCATGAGCGGACCGTTCACTCAGAGAGGTCTTCCGTCAATACTTCCGAAGGACGTCCGCGCCAGACAGGCGCTTTTGTGCGGAGCAGATGTTGTCCTCGAACTGCCGTTCACCTTTGCCTGCGCTCCTTCCGAGAGATTCGCTTTCGGAGCCATCGAGACGCTCTATAGGACAGGCGTCGTGACCGACATCGCTTTCGGCATCGACTCCGACAATTTCGACCTTTTGAAAAAGCTTTCCGAAGCAGATCTTGACAATAACGAAGCCTTCACCGCTTCGCTTAAGAAGAACCTGGAGGATGGCATGTCCTTCCCTTCCGCGAGAGCAAATGCCATAGCGGATGTTTTCGAGTATGAAGATAAAGAGGAACTTCGAAATACGCTCAGGAGACCGAATTCCATCCTGGCGCTCGACTACTTAAGGGCGATCAGGGTCTTCAAAAAGAACTTCAATGTCATCGCGATCCCGAGGGTCGGCGACGATTACGATTCAGCGGATGTGGGATCAAAGTATCCGTCTGCCACCGCGATAAGAGATATCATCCGAGGCTGCGGAAACTCCCAGAGCGCCCTTGCCGCAAAGCTTGCAGGACTTATGCCTGACGATTCGCTGGCGGTGATGCTGTCTTCTCTGTCGACGAAGAAGTTCACCTTCCCTGATATGGACCTCTACGCTAAGACGGTCCTTATGGATCTTGATAAGGCGGGCAACGATACTGCTTATATGGGCGACGGAATCCTGGGTTACATCAGGAACACATGCGGAAAACTTCGAAGCGCCGACTCGGATCTTGAGTCGCTCATGAACAAGCTTAATACCAAGCACTTTACTCAGGGCAGGATCCTTCGCGCCATGGCTTCAATGATGTTGGGCCAGAGCGAAGAGTTCATTGCTACTCATAAGCATGTTCCTTATATCCGTGTGCTGGGATTCTCCAGAGAGGGACGCTACTGCCTGAAGATCATAGGCAAGTGCGCCAAGGTGCCGCTCATCCATAACTGTTCCGATTTCCTGGAGCAGCAGGACGAAGAGATCATTGCCGTTTCTGCCCTTGACATAAAGGCAGCCAACCTTCAGAACATGCTGATGGGGCTGCCTCTAAATACCGATTGGGATATTCCGCCTGTTAGCGTGAAGTGACGCTCGACTATTTTTCTTGATAGTTTTTGCGTCAAAGTGCCGCTTTTTCTGCTAATTATTCGCAGAAAAATGACCATTCTACGCAGTCTGCGAAAAAAGAACGTTATGCCTGCGTCTCAGTCGCAGAAAAAAGTCAATTTTATTGCAAAGCAGAAGAATGCTTTCCATACGGATCGATCCGCATCATTTCCGCCAGGCTCCTGTTGAGCTCACGGGAGATCAGGTTAGCATCATTCCTGTATGACTCGTACCTGTCCTTCTCTTTTTGGGCCTCTGCTTCTACTCTCTCGGCCTGTTCGTAGAGCTCGGCCAGTCTCAGTTTGCTCTTGTGCTTACTGTAACGAATGAACTGAACGAGCTGAACAAAAAAGGCGATAGAAACCACGATCGAAGCCAATATAACGAAGTACTGTCTTCCGTTTTTAAGATAGAAGGTAACCGATCTGTCTCCGTTAGGCATTTGGTATGAGTACGCTTTCTTTCCCCTGTTTCTGACGCCGTCGTGTTCGGAGATAAACGCCCAGTCCTCTTCATTTCTGACGCTGCCGTCGTTATCTTCATCGAGAACGTAACCCTTGGCCTTCAGAAGTCCTTGGCTTATCCTGCATCTGTAGCTGTTAAGCCAGAAGTAACTCGGGATAGCCAGGATAATACCCAGAAGAAACAGGATGGCAATAGTCTGCAAAAAGTACTTTGCCCTGATGTTTTCCTTCTTGTCCGTTGCCCTGCTCAATATGAGATCTGCCTTTTCCTCATTGGTCATAGCCGACTTCTCGTTACTTTTCTGCAGGTTC
This sequence comes from Oscillospiraceae bacterium, assembly GCA_902803695.1. GTDB lineage: Bacteria > Bacillota > Clostridia > Saccharofermentanales > Saccharofermentanaceae > Saccharofermentans. The sequence continues at coordinate 1,222 of CADCQX010000093.1, read as the reverse complement.
TTGGCTGCCTTGAACTTCTCGCCGTTTTCGAGAAGGTCCGAGAACTCTTCAAAGAACTTTCTGTCATTATCACCCACATTCTCGAGAGCCCTTTCAACTATGTCTTTCATCTTTTTATATGGCAGCCTCTCGAAAACCTTGGGATCGCGGAAATCCTTCAGATCCCTGAGCCCGGCAGTGACCAAAAGTAGACCTCTATAAGCGAGCGCATTGTAAGGTTCCTTTTGAAGAATGAACTCAAAAGCCTCTTTTGCGGCTTTGAACTCACTGTGGTTCAGGTAGGAATATGCTCTGTCGAGAACATCATCCCTCATGAAATAGTTGTAGTCATAGGTAACGCCGCAGTACTGGCATCTGTAAACTTTAAGTGCCTTGTCGACATTAAGTACACCGCCGCAACCCGGGCATGTGTAATCCTTTAACTCCATGATCATATCCTCACTTTCCTTATCATTCTATAAGAATTGGGGCAAAGTGAAAATATCAGCCGGACAGAAATAAGCATGTCGGAATAATGAGGCGGGCGAATTAGGGCAAAAAAATGACCGCCTCGTTTGAGACGGTCATGAAGTAATTCAAATCAATTAAGCCTTAGAAGCGGCCTTAGCAAGACGGGACTTTGTTCTTGCAGCTGCGTTCTTGTGGATATAACCCTTAGCAGCAGCCTTATCCAATGTCTTCTGTGCGTTCTTCAAAGCCTCAGCAGACTCAGTACCTTCAGCAATGGAAGCCTTAGTCTTCTTGATAGCAGTACGCATCTCACTCTTCTTCATCTTGTTGGCTGCAGTCTTCTTTTCTGTAACCTTTACGCGCTTGATAGCAGACTTGATATTTGGCATTACCTTCACCTCCATCGCTAATTTCTTTTATTGCACCGAGAGATTTTATCACGATTGTTTTTGTCTTGCAATACCATTTATTGCATTTTTCGGCATTTTTCTCTCAGCTGAACCGTTTGCCCGTGGCGCTATAGAGGGCTATGCTTGCCGCGATCGGGAGATTCAGGCTGTCGATGCCGCTTCCGTGCTCGATCCTTATCGGGCTTCCCACGTTCCGGAAATCCGCCGGAAGACCTGTTGCTTCGTTGCCGAAGATCAGTGCGAAAGGCTCCGTTATCTCAGTATTCTGGAGCTTTGTACTGCCGTCCAGCATGAACGGATAGAGGTTGTTGACCGGATATTTTCGGAGATAATCATCAAAGGAATCGAAGGTCTCCACGTTG
>CADCQX010000092.1 GCA_902803695.1 Oscillospiraceae bacterium | reverse complement strand
TGCGGGAACAACGAACGTTAAAGCCGAAAATACAGTAGATGATTTTGTAAACAGATGCTACAAAGTAGCTTTGGGAAGAGAAGCAGATACTGACGGTTTCAACTTCTGGAAGAAAGAGATCACAGAAGGAAGACTTGTCGGTTCCACAGTAGTACATCAGTTCATCTTCAGTGCTGAGTACGAGTCACAGAACACAAGTGACAAACAGTTCGTTAATGACCTTTACACCATGTTCATGGGAAGACCTGCCGATCAGGGCGGATATGATTATTGGTGCGCAAGATTGCAGGAAGGTCATTCCAGAGAGTCGATCTTTGCAGGATTTGCAAATTCCGACGAGTTTTATGAGATGTGCGCAGACTGTAATATCACAGCAGGTTACTACACAAATGAATACCCTCTCGACAGAGTAAACAACGTCAATCTTTTTGTTGAGAGAATGTATAAAGTCTGCCTCGGAAGAATCGGTGATAAAGCAGGTCAGGAATTCTGGGTAAAAGGTCTTCTTAAGGGAGAGCTTCAGGGTATCGCCTGTGCAGCAAACTTTTTCAAGAGCAAGGAATATAAGGAACAGGATCTTCTGAGTACGGATAAGTATATCAAGGACCTCTACGTTGCAATGATGGGCCGTGAATTTGATAAGGGCGGTCTCATCTACTGGATGACAGAATCCGAGAACGGATTGAGCGACGACGGAATCCTTTTGGGATTTGCAACATCCAAGGAATTCAGTGATATCTGTGCAAGATACGGAATAGTTCCGGGCACCTTTACTCCTGACAGAAAGGTTGATAAAGGTGACGGATCTTATGATGAATATGATTCAAACAACAGATGGGTATGCTCTGTTCAATACTTGGGCGGAAAATACGACAGTAAGCTCGTTCCGGAATATAATTCAAACGGATGCATCGTTAAACTCACCCTCTATGACGCAAACGGAAAGCAAATGAGTTATCAGACGATCGAATTGAGTTCAAAGAACAGACCATTGAAGATCACGAACCATGATCCTTTGTATGGTGAGAATGCAGTCTCAGTTATGACTTATGATGCTGACGGAATGAAGACAAAAGCCATAACAACACAGTATGATGCTGTCGGCGTTAAATATGGCGAGTACGAAGCCGAGTACGAGGATGAAAGACAGATGGTAACTTACCAGAGATCTTACGATAACGGTACATTGGTCGATGAATTAACGATCTACTATTAATCCCGGATCATTCATATGAATAAAAGAAGATCGTCTCAGTTGAGGCGATCTTTTTTTGCAATCTAAAACCACTCTCGAAAACGATAAGTGGTCTAGATGGGTGCTTATAATGAAAAAGTGTTATTGGCTTATTTATTTCGACTTGCTTGCCATGCAAGGCGTGTGTCTCTTGATCGGTTGTGTAACCTGAGAAGCTGATGTGATAAATCCCGCACTTCTGACCTTAACAAGATATCTGATAAGAGCGAAGATGCCGCTTATGAGCCAGGTCAAACCTGCTGAGAGCCAGATACCCCATACACCGACGAGCGGGATAATGCTGAGCATTATTGGAAAACCGATCCTTCCTACTACCTCAACGACACCGTTAATGAGAGCGAAGCCTGCATCACCGATACCGTTTAATACACCGCGGCACACATAGATGGTTCCGAGGGCAAAGTAGAATACGCTCGTGATCCTTAATGCCTTGGCGCCCATGACGATGATCTCAGGATCTTTCACGAAGACATGCATTACGCTCTCACCACCGAACTGCGCGAGTGGCAGAACCATCATCGAGAAGATTCCCATGATTATCATTCCTTTTGAAAAGCCTTCTTTGATACGCTTATATCGTCTTGCTCCCAGGTTCTGTCCTGCGTGTGTTGAAAGTGCCATTCCGAGTGAACCGTACGGCTGCTGGACTATCTGCTCGATCCTGCTCGTAGCCGTAAAAGCTGCGATGGTCATGGAACCGAAACCGTTAACGTAACGCTGCAAAGCGATACAGGAAACTGCGATAAGTGACATTTGGAGTGCGAGCATGGAACCCATTCTCGTACACTCCTTTATGATCTTGAAATCCGGAGCAAAGTATTTTCTCGAGATCTTGAAATAATCGTTCAAAACATATGCGAAGACCAGACAACCGATACCGGCAAGTAACTGAGCGATCAAGGTTGCTATTGCTGCTCCGAATACTCCCAATCCCAAAACATAGACGAACAACAGGTCCAGGCCAATGTTAACAACACAAGAAACCAATAGGAATATAAGCGGAGTCTTGGAATCTCCCAACGCGCGAAGCATAGCGGATGCGTAGTTGTACATTCCTATCAACGGGATCCCCAAACACATGATCCTTAGGTATTGTGTTGATATTGTTATGATGTCGTTAGGTGTGTCAAGGAGTCGAAGGATTGGGGCTGATAGAACAAATCCCAATAAAGCCATGAGGAGTGATGCGACAAGCATCATATAGGCGCTGTTTACAATGACCTTCTTGACCCTTTGTTCATCTTTCGCACCGAAATATTTAGATGCGGTGATTCCGCCGCCGTTTCCTACTCCGATGCAGAATGAGAAAAATAAAAAAGAAAGCGATCCGGTCGAACCGACTGCAGCCAAAGCATCAGCTCCGACAAAGCGACCAACGATCGCAGAGTCGACGAGATTGTAAAGCTGCTGGAAGATGTTTCCTACGAGCATAGGCACGGAAAACTCCAGAAGGAGCTTGGTGGTATTTCCTTTTGTCATGTCACGTACAAGAGCACTCACGATTCTTCGGATCCTTTCTTTTATTTGCAAGGTCACATTAACATTACGTAAAGTTCGTCACAATGAACTATAATGCACAGAAATTGACTTATTGTTCACTCCTTATCTTTACAAAATGCAATTTGTAGTACAAAATCGAATTATCTGGTTGCTTTTTTGTGCATATTAGTCGAAGGGGGCAAAAAGTATGATCAACGTTCTTTATTCAGGTTACAGTTATCAGCACGACGACGGATTAGTTTATGATACGGATCTGGGACGAAGAGGATTCGACAGTTATCAGATGCTGTATACTCATACCCCTGCCCTGTTCTGGGTAGACAATAAACTTCGCCAATATCCCGCAAGGTCCGTAATACTGTTCACTCCCGGACATCGCAAGTACTATAGTTCACTTCCGAATGAACCTTATAAAAATGACTGGATCAGGTTTGATACTGATGAAGAATTCATTGAAAGTTTT
>CADCQX010000091.1 GCA_902803695.1 Oscillospiraceae bacterium | reverse complement strand
TTTCTGAAGGCAGTATCTGATGTTGCGTTCTACCTGCGCTCCGGTCATGGAATAGCGGCTTCCGACCTCTGAATAGATCTTCTTATAGTGAAGGGAGAGACCTTCCGTGTAAAGGTGCTTTATGACGGCAGCAAGGAGGACCGTGCCGATGAGAGTATTATCAAACCCGTGAAAGTTCATCACCGTACGGATAGTATTGTCCAGCGTGACGCCTTCAAACGCCGGCATCTTGATATCCTGTTGAGTCGTTGCAGGGGTAAGGAGCTGTTTGATGTATTGAGTCGCCGCGCACGGATTTTTACGTGCATCAATGAGAAAATGATGTCTTCCTGCTGTATCAGTGACGGTAAACATGCCGTTTTTACGCAATATCCGGTTGATGGACTGCAGAAGTTCCGCATTATCGCAGACAATATAGATACCGATCTCTTCATACATTTTATTTGAATATCCGAAAACATTCTTTTCCATTTTACGACCTCCTGTTTATAGATGTAGGTCTATTTTGACAGGCTGAAATGATCGAAATCAAGGAAAATAGTCTCAATTTTCAGCATATGTAGACATCAGAAAAATCTTTGGTGAATCAGCATAAAAGATATCAGGATCGTTTGTCTAAAGTGCCATCAGTAAGTCGGCTTCAGGATGACATGGAAAATGGTGTATTCTCCGAGAACACTTTTGACGCTGATCTCAGCATCGTGCTTATCGACGATCATCTTAACGATGGAAAGACCCAGACCGGTTCCCTTGATGTTCTGACCGGAGTTCTTAGCCCTGTAGAATCTGTCGAAGATATGGGATATCTCTTCAGGCGGGATACCGATACCGTTATCCTTAACGGTTACGTGGATCCTCTGTTCAGGAAGCGGCTGGTCTGCTCCTTCACGCCATGCCTTTATCTCGATAATTGCTTCGTCCTTGGAATAATTTATCGCATTTGAGATAAGGTTCTCGAAAACACGGCTGATCCTCTTAGGATCTGCTTTGGTGATAAGAAGGTCATCGTCAGGGATATCGAGAACGATCTTCTTATCGCTGTTTCTGAGATCGCTCGTATAAAGCATGTAAAGCTCGTCCAAAAGCTCGTTAATGGAGATATCCATAAACTCGAAACTGAAACCGCTGGATTCCATCTTTGAGATCTCAACGATATCGGAAACGATCCTCTCCATCTGCTGTGAACGCTTAACGATATTCTGAAGATACACTGTTCTTTGATCTTCGCTTAGTCCCGAACCGCTCTGGAGAAGAAGTTCGGAATATCCTCTTATCGCGGTGATAGGAGTCCTCAGGTCGTGGGAAACATTGGACATGACGTTCTTTCTTGCTTCCTCGTTTTCGAGAAGTCTCTTGTTGGTGTTATAAAGATCTCTGTTGATCATGGAGATATGAGCTGTCTTTTCTTCGACTATGGTCCTCAGGTGTTCAGATGAATGGATGAGTTCTGAATACTGGGTGATGTATCTTTGAACGAAGTAGATCACCAATGCCAGGATCGCGATAAGATAGCAGACACCATACAGCGGGCAGTTCGCCATCTGGTTATTCGCGAGGATGATATGGAAGAATATAAAGGTCAAAGATATCGAAGCACAGAGTGCCAACGTTGAATTTGGAGCGGAAAGATAAAGGCCTATGATCTTGATGAAGTTCATTATCGTTAAGAGTATAACGAACAGGATCAATGTTGTAGTCTTGAACGAGGTGCTCAAAAGTCGGCTGTCGAGAAGCGCCAGCGCCATCATCATTATTCCGCCGCAGGTTAAGATAATGGAATCAAGGTTGAAATACTTGATCTGATGTTCAGCTTTGTATTTGGTAAACAAAGTAGATATAAACCAATATGAAAAGATATTGGCTGATATGATATGCACATATTCTTCAAGTTCCTTATACGGCGTAGCTAATCGTAGGAAATTACCGTTTATCAACGTATAGAAGAACAGGCTTAATGATAAGAGTGCAAAGAAATAATAGGATCTCGGATCTGACAAGGTCTTACGTAACAGAAAACCACCGACAACCGCGAAGACCGTAACGACAGCGAGAACGGCAATGAAGGCCGAAGGAACTGAAGACATGATCTCGTTCGTTGATTCATAATAAAGGGCAGGAGTGGAATTAAGTCCGCATCCGGTACTCATCTCGTTTGAATAGAATAATATGATCAACTGTATCGAGTTGTTCTTGTTTTGTACTGCTGTAGAGGAATAACCGCCTGTGTAATCAGGGAAGAATTTGAAGCTTGATGAGTCACCTGTATTTCCTACAAGGTAACCGTTACAGAAGATATATGCGTGACCCTTAACTTTTCCGAGATCGAGATAGAGTGTGTTGATCGTATGGTTGACCTTGATATTCGTCATGTAGGCTCCGCTGACCATTCTCATTCCGCCGTTCATGAACGGGATAAAACCTGTCCCGCCTTTTTCGGAATTGTGCCATTCGAGATCATTTCCCAGATCATCCCATCCATCACTGTTTACCGTAACGCCTGAGGCATACGGAAGGCTTATTGTGTAATCGACAAGGGATTTGTATGAGCGGACGTTTTCGAGACGGAGATTAGGGAAAAAGAGCCACTCGTCATTGATATACATCGTGGATTTATCGACCTTTTCTTCTGCATCGAAAGACAGCTGTTCAGCATTGTAGTTGAGATTGGTCCTTTCTCTCACATTGAAAAGAGAATAGACATACATGACAAGGAGAAAAATGGCCACGAAAAGTATGGAGAACAAGAGTTGGACCAAATGGGATTCGCCAACTTTGATTGTCTTGTTTCGTTTCTTTCGTTCCATTTCACACCTGCATACAAAAGGCGGTCAAGACCGCCAAGAATTAAAAAGGGGCTGCCTCTTTAGTATGAGACAGCCCGTTTAATTTTTCAATTACTGAAAATCTCCGTGAAGACTGTTCTTAACCGGTGGGTAAGCGAAGGAGTAACCGATACCCCATTCAGTCTTTACGTAAGTGATCTCCGGAGCGATCTTCTCCATCTTCTTACGGAGATAAGAGATGTTAACCATTACGAGGTGGTTATCGCAAGGGGAATCATCGCCCCAAACCTGAGAATAGATCCTGGAGAACGGAACGATTACGTTCGGTGTCTCAGCGAGGAGTCTCAGGATATCGAACTCTCTGTTGGTGAGGTGAACTGCCTCATCCTTCAAAGTAACTTCACGAGTCTTGATGTTGATCTTGAGAGGGCTGAACTCCATAAGGAATCCTTCACTCTTAAGGTTTCTCTTGATGTGAGCATTGATACGAAGTGAGAGCTCAGGGAGTGAGTAAGGCTTTGTGATGTAGTCATCAGCACCTGCCTTGAAACCAGTGATCTTATCATCAACATCCTCTTTAGCTGTGAGGAAGATGATAGGAGCCTTGCAGTAAACCTGAATTCTAGGTGGGAGTTCGAATGCGCTTCCGTCAGGGAGCATTACATCCAAAACGATACAGTCAAAGTTGATGACCTGTACCTTTTCCATTGTCTGAGCTACTGAAGTAGCTGTGTAAACGTCGTATCCTTCGCTTGTAAGGAATGAGCGGTTGATTTCGAGAATATCTGTATCGTCATCAACCAAAAGGATCTTGTGTTGAGCCATATATACCTCCGTTTGCATTTTTATCATATATTTCTTTTTTGATAATCATAAATACACCTCTAATTATATTTTATTTTGTCAAGAATACAACTGTGTTAATAGATTGTTCACAATTAAATTTTGATTTTATCAAACGTCAAAAAACCTTGAAAATAGGCACTTTTACAATATAATAGAATATATGTTCGTGTTTCGGAGGTGGCTGTGAGCAGGGTCATATTTCATGTGGATCAGAACTGTTATTTTGCCTCAGTCGAGATGATTT
>CADCQX010000090.1 GCA_902803695.1 Oscillospiraceae bacterium | reverse complement strand
TTAATTATCCGATCTCAGAGGATCTTCTTGAAATCGTAGTAATGCATGTCCTTATCGTACTTCATAAGCACAGGGATAAAAGAGTTTGCCACGATTCCCTTGGACTCGACTTCGCTCTTGTCGAGCTTCACGTTACGTGTATAGAAGTCGGCGTGCTCAGTCGCATAGAACATCAGAAGAACCTTTGCTTTGTCTCCCTCTTCAGTGACTGACACAACTAGGCCGTTGGACGTATACATGTTCTTTCCGTCAGCCTGGGTATATGTCTGGTTCTTGAGTTCGTTCTTCTTCTCCTCAGGGATCTGCGCCAGGATCTCATCGGTCTTGGCCTTGGTCTTTTTCGAGAGTTTGATGATGACGACAGCAAAAATAGCACAAACAACTACTCCGATCGCCAGTCCTGCCCAACTTCCCGGTCCCATAATTATCATAGATTTGCCCTCCTGTTATTCGGAAATAAAGACTCCGTTACCGAATGCATCATTTCCGTTTATATCTTTTTTATTTGTAAGCATGTAGACTATCGTGCCATAGCCGGCTTTTTTGTCCAGTACGATCTGTGCGAATGATACGGCATAAGTGTGATGAACGGCATTATTCCCGTCCCACACGTAAAAACCTACCGGGATAGGCATTCCCGGAGCCGCATAGGCATATGTACCCGTGAGCATGACCTTACGGATATACTTTTTTCTAGTAGCGAGCCAGATATGGCTGTTCCTGGTAAAGATGACCGTAAACACAATACTCGCCACCAAAAGCAACACAGCGATCACCGTTACGATGATGAACAAGACCGGTGAATCGGCATCAACCACTGCAGCAGCCGTGAAGATATATCCCAGAGCGATAAAGATAAAGAACAACAGCCCGAGAGCTATGCCACCGATGATCTTGGAGCCCGTATACTTGCCGTATTTATTATATGCCTTGCGGATCATATCCTTATCTTCCTTTGTAACTTCCCTGACGGTATCACGCGGAAGATCAAGGATCATCGGCGTCGGAAGCTTGACCGACTTAGCCTTATCCACATCAAAGTCCACATCCTTATGCACGGCACCCACCAGTTCATATGATGTTCCGTTGGCTGGGATAAGATAGTAGAATCCTTCAACATACAAAGAGATCATCCTTCTGCCCTTTGTAAGTATCCCCATATAGTCATAATACTTGTATTCGAAAATGTACGGATTTCCGTTCTCGTCAATGAGGTCATCCTCAACATAAGTGATCATCTTCCCGTTAGGGGAATCACTTACCTCGGAACAGGTCACACCGTTAAAGAGAACGTTGTCCGGATTGATCTTCTTAAGAAGCTCCTTGGACCCGAATTCCCTAAGTTCCTGAACTATGATCTCATATTCTTCTGTAGTAGGTTTTCTGCGCATAAAAGGAGATTATCACTTCGTTCTATCGAATTCAATGATAACCTCGCCTGTTCGCTTATATATCAATCCCACTTGTGGTCTATAAAAGTTTCTCTACACGCCCTGAAGAAAGTATTCATTCTGTAATCTATATCAGCGACCGCAATTGTCGTACCGTCTTCGAATTCGAATATCGTGTATTCGTGATCCTCATCAGCTTCGTTCTTCAGAAATTCGTTAAAATCATTCCTCATGAGCTTGGTGTAATCGGCCTCAGAAAGATCGAATACCCGTCTTTCCTTGCCGTCGTCATAAGCGAATTTGTATCCTTCGCCATCCTTATATGCACGATATTCGAAATGAGGTTCATCCTTATCAGCCAGACACATGATATGGCTGCATCCGCCGCCGGTACACATCGTCAAGGAAACGATCTCTCCGTGCTCATATGTCGGAAGATGATACCTGTCATATAGAAAATCCGCCAAAACTCCGATAACTAACAATGCGACCAATACAGATGCCGTAACTATTCCTGCCTTGCTCTTTTTCATGTTCTTTTCCCCCTCTCGAAAACTTCTTATGCTTTCATTCTATCCGGGAGAAAATCCAAAAAAAGACTATTGGAATACTTTGCAGTTATATCGGAATATCTTACAGAAAATGCTTATTCTTCTTTGGACTTATAACTGTACGTAAGAAGTCCGTCAGATGTGATCGTGGCATCAAGCTCAAAGGATTTCTCATCGATATTCATAGTAACACTTCCGTCTTCCTGCTCTTCAAATACGATATGTATACCGCTGGAAGCTGCTGCCTCATCAGCATCAAAATAATTCATCGCATTTTCCTTTGAATCAAATTTGATCACATAATGAAGATTGGTCTTATCGCTCATAGGTACAGTTGTTACTACACCTTCTATCACACCGTATTCCGGAGCCGGATCCAGCTTAATGAATATCAGATTCGCATTGTATATGTTTTCCTCAACGTAATCCTTGAGCTCCTGAGTCTCAAACTGATCAGGACCAGCCTGTTCCAGATTGGTCATGATAATTGCTTTATCAGCTTCAGACATGTTTTCTTCTACTTCTGCCGGAAGAGTATATTTCGGTTCTTCTGTTTCAGCAGCAGAAGTTGTTTCTTCTGTAGTCTCAGTCGTTGTCGCTTCTGTGGTTTCTTCAGTTGTCTCAGTGGTCGTTTCTTCAGTTGTTGTCTCTTCTGAAACAATGGAAATCGTTGTAGTCTCTGTTTCAGATTCTGCTGTCTGCGCCTTATCGCATGAGCACAGGACCATAGAACCGATCATTGAAAGAGAGATACCAAAAATAAGAGCTTTTTTCATTCCTATATACCATCCTTTGTTTGCTGGGAAGATTATAACACTAATTCTTTTTCGGACAACAGAAAAGGGATGCCGAAGCATCCCTTATTAGTCAGTGAACTAAGAATAGAATTACTTGAGTTCGATCTCAGCGCCAGCCTCTTCGAGCTTCTTCTGGAGAGCCTCAGCCTCGTCCTTAGAAACGCCTTCCTTGATAG
>CADCQX010000089.1 GCA_902803695.1 Oscillospiraceae bacterium | reverse complement strand
AGTAATGCCCGTGAGGATTGGGCTGACGGATATAAGGAATATCATGACTATGATAAATCCTTTATGGAGAAGTATAAGCAGTTCAGAACTCAGGTTATTGATACGATTGTCGGTTATAAGCTACCTGTTATCACGTTAGGTAAAGAAACACCAAGAGAAGCGGTATGTAAGGTCTTTGAAAACGTAAACACTGGTGGCGTTCCGCTAACTGTATTTGAACTTGTTACCGCAACATTCGCTACCTATGACTTTGATCTTCGTAAAGACTGGATTGAGTGCAGAGATAAGATCCGTGGCAAGGGTGAAACCCTTAATACAGATGTTATGGAGGGCGTTGACGAAACATCATTCCTTACTGCGATTACCCTATACACCACTTATCTCTCGGATAAGATGACCACTTGTAAGAAGAAAGACGTTCTTTCTCTTAACTTCGATGATTATAAAAAGAACAGAGATATTCTTCTTGAAGGCTATAAGATGGCACGAAAGTTTCTGTTCCAGCAATATGTATTCAGAAAACGTGATCTTCCTTACACAACTCAACTTATCCCTCTTTCAGCAATTTGTGCAGTAATAGGAATAACTACATTTAATCTTCCAAGCACGCAAAAGATACTTGCAAGATGGTTTTGGTGCGGTATTATGGGTGAAATGTATGGCGGTGCAAATGAGACCAGATATGCTACTGATATTGAAGATGTTGTGGCAGAAATTCAAGGTAATGAAAGTCAGAACAGAACAATCAACGCTGCGTACTTCTCGGCAACTCGATTGCTGTCACTTCAAACAAGGAACAGTGCTGCATATAAGGGCATTATGGCTCTCGTTTATAGAGAACAGTGCCGTGACTTTATGCAAGGAATAACTATGGACATTGTAAAGAGTATGGACGAGTCTCCTGATATTCACCATATCTTCCCTGAAGCATATTGCAAGAAAATGGGACTTGACAAGAATAAATGGAACTCGATCGTAAATAAAACTCCTTTGCTCCCTGCTTCAAACAGACAGATAGGCGGTGATGCTCCAAGCGTTTATAGTAAGAGCATTATGAAAAAAGCGGAGATTGATGAAGCAGATCTTAGAATGCGTGTAGAATCTCATCTTATAAACTATGATTATCTTGTTTCAGACAATTTTGACGATTATTTTATAGCCAGAGCAAAAGCTATTCTGAAAGTTATTGAAGACGCAATGGGAAAGACCATATCCGATAAGGGTGCGGAGCAAACCAAAAAGGAATACGGCTGTAGTCTTGAAAATTGAAGATTATGTATCATAGAGATTGGAGTGAAAAGTATGGCAGATATAGCAATCAAAATGGGGGTAAATGCTCCTGCGAATGATGTAAATGGAGTAATGAGTATTTTTGATTACATTTATCAGCAGCCCGTTGATAGTGATGATTATCCTTTTACTTTTAACGCCTTTGCTGATGACTTTAGTGATGGAGCAATCGGCGTACTTGCCAGTATGTCTTTTATTCTGAATTATAAAGCCCCTGATGGTTCGGATAAAGAGTATATTTCCCATGTAATGGAGAAATTTGAAAGAAACATACAAGAAGGTAAACCTGCATTTACTGTGACGATCCCACCTAATTCTCGAAAGCTGCTTCGTGTTATATTTGAACAACGTAATCGAGAAGATAATGAAGAACAAAGAAGCGATTATGTTCAAAAAGCTGCTGAGGCTATGAATCTGGAATAGGAGTGAAAGACCATGAGTGATACGAAATCTCTTTATGAGGTAATAAAAGAGAGTATCAAAGACGGCGAGCTGCCTGATACTTTTTCTCTCCCTAAAGACGGAGACGATGATCCTAACAAAATCAAATGGGCTGATGGGGCTTTGGACGGCGTTGGTATATTTCACATGGGGCAGCCCGAAGTTTCGGACGATTTGGTAAAGACTATCGCTGATGCCTTTTCAATGTTACCCGATAATAATAAGGCTATGGCGAGAATGAGAGATTTCTTTGCAAAGATTCCTCCTGTGAGAGGAATAGATGATATTCAACGTTATATTATCAATAATACGCAGACACTTGATGCCAATCAGGTATATTCTCTT
>CADCQX010000088.1 GCA_902803695.1 Oscillospiraceae bacterium | reverse complement strand
CACGGTTCATATACCAAGTCCTATGCGAACTTTGAACCTGACGTAAGTTATGTGAAGAATCCGGGTGCATTCCCGCAGGCTGAGCAGTATTTCTCAGTTGCAAGAAATTCCGATGATGCCGTAAAGATGCTCATCGAGTATTTCTCCAACGTTGATGAGCCGACTGTCATCTGCTTCTTCGGTGACCATCTCCCGAGCTTCAAGGACGGCTTCTATGAGGAGATCCTTGGCGTAAAGGATATTTCCGAACTCTCACCTGAGGAGATGCAGAAGCTCTACATCACTGACTACTTTATCTGGGCTAACTACGATATTCCGGAAAAGGAGATCAATGCTATCTCTGTTAACTACCTCTCAACATTGGTAATGCAGACGGCAGGTCTTCCGATGTCCGAGTATCAGATGTTCCTTTCCGATCTTTATGAGCTCTATCCTGTTGTAACGACAATGGGTGTTTGCGATAAGGACGGAAACTATCTTGGCGGAAATCTCCAGATGCTCCATGAGGATCTGTGGAACTACTATTCAGTTCTTGAATACAATAATGTTTTCGGAAAGGAAGACAGAAGATTCTATATTTTTGATATTCCGTATTTTGAGTCACTCAGGTACAAGCGTGAACTTGAGAAGACTGATGATGCGCTTCCGGCAGCTACTACGACTACGACTGCCGTGACCACGAAGGAAAGCGACGACGAAGAGGATAATTAATGAAAGAAATCACTTTTAACGACATGGACTTGTCCAAGGAGATCCTTGATTCACTGGACAAGATGAAAGTAACGCGGCCAACAACCGTACAGCAACTGTCGATCCCGATACTCATGAAGGACGAATGTCTCATTGCAAAAGCTCCTACGGGAACGGGCAAGACATTTGCATTCTCCATACCGATCCTGGAATACCTGGATCTCAACAACAAAGACATTCAGGCACTTATCCTGTGTCCTACAAGAGAGCTTGCTCTGCAGATCGCATCCGAGATCAAGAACCTGGGAAGGTACATCAAAGGTCTTAATGTGTGCGCAGTTATCGGAGGCCAGAGCATGAGGCTCCAGACCGAGAGGATCAACAAGCATCCGCAGATCGTAGTAGCGACTCCGGGCCGTCTTCTCGACCTTTACGAAAGAAGGATCATCGACATCAGAAGGATCTATACTCTCGTTCTCGACGAGGCAGACGAGATGCTCAAGATGGGCTTTATCAAGAGCATCCAGGAGATCATGAGGATCACTCCGAAAGATAAACAGATCGCACTTTTCTCCGCAACCATGCCGCGTGAAGTCCTTAACATCACATGGTCATTCATGCAGGGTGCAAAAGAGATCGACGTAATGCCGAAGGCTGAGGACCGTCCGAACATTGAAGAGTTCATGCTCGAAGTCCCGCAGAAGGATAAGGCCCTTACCATCATCAGGCTCATTCGCGAAAACGGTTTCACCAAATCCATCGTTTTCTGCAACACCAAGCGCCAGACAGAGAGTGTCTACGAGACACTTAAAGCAGCAAACTTCAAATGCGGATGTCTCCAGGGCGACATGGGTCAGGGTGCAAGAAACAGGATGATGGATGCATTCAGACATGAGAAGTTCGAGATCCTCGTTGCAACGGACGTAGTAGCAAGAGGAATCGACGTTGATGATATCGATGCTGTATTCAATTACGACATCCCGACTGATAACGAATTCTATCTTCACAGGATCGGAAGAACAGCCCGTGCAGGCAAGACAGGAAAAGCATATAGCCTCGTATCATTCACGGACAAGCCGAGAATGGAAGAGATAATGAGATATACAGGTGCTGATCCGAAACTCATCGAGATCTGATAGCTTCATATTATCATTATCCATTAGATGACTTGACTTTTTTTGAGCAAGTATGTTTATCGTGTATATTTTTAGACAATATCGATATTCCTAAAGATTCAAATGGGAATACAAAATCAAATACTTCTCTTGGACAAAAGGTTCATAAAGAATATAAGTCGGATTTAGCAGATGGTATTACAAAAATAAAAGAGTACACTTTACCAAGTGGAAAGAGAGTCGATTATATTGATTTTGAAAGTAAAACAATATATGAATTAAAGCCTAATAATCCTACACAGATTGCCAAGGGACAAAAGCAGTTAGCTGGATATAAAGCTGAAGTTGAACAAGAGTTTGGTGGAGAGTGGACCACAGTTTTAGACACATACTAAGGAGGTGATTTTGTGAATGATGAACAGTTTAAAGGGATATTTAAGGATTACATGAAGAGGAAAGGATTTAAATGCAAGAAAGATAATTGCTATTATTGGATAGATGACACGATTATTGTTGTTGGTTTGCAAAAATCTCAATGGGGTAATGATTATTATATTAGATATGGCTTCTCTCTTCGTAGTTTGCACAAAAACAATGAATATCCAAAGATTAATGAATGTGGTATTTGTGGAGGGTTTAATTCTGAAATTATGAACAACACAGTATATCCTCTTGAAGATTTAGATGAAGATATGCTTTTAAGTAGCATAGATAGAAATTATAACGAACGAGTTGGAATTGTTATTAGTGACGGATTAATGAAATATTTTAGTGTGTATCCACAAGCAATTTCGGCAGCAAGAAAAAGTTTGAAAGACGGTCTAAATCTGAGTTGAACTATGGTGTAACTCTCGTATAGAGTAACAAACAAATTTTTATCAACACAAATAGAAAACGGAAAATACTATATGGTAATTGGGTAGAAGGGGTATTCCCATCCGAGCTAAGAGCAAATTCACAAGTTTAGAAAAAGTTGGAGATTGAGAACTCATCGTAAAATGTAAGCAAATAATCAGTTTGTATATAAAACAAAATATAGAAGAGATGCATGGGAAGCGACGTAGGATGATATAGTGGCTTTAGCTGATCATATAGATGTTAGAGCAAAGGATACATAAAGTTTTCAGGTTATAAGAACTCCCTTGAAATCATTCAAGGGAGTTTGTTGGTTTTATCATGGATTATTTATCCTGAGGATGTTACCTTTGATACGTTTGGATGCAGGCAGATACTTACGGTATTTCTCAACGGATTCCTCACCTGTCTTGATGAGTTCATCCATTTCCTCATCGGTCAATGTGTGATCACTGAACCTCGCTATCTGCGCGAGTTCATGGGTTCTTTCCGAAGGGGTTCCTCTATATGCTTTGCAGACCATATCGAAGTAGTGATAATAATTTCTGGCACGCATATTCATATCCTTCTCGGAGAACTTGACCTTCCAATAGATGAAGTAAGCGAGACGTAGGAGCATCAGGAAACCTGTTATGCTTACGACAACGATGATAGTAATGTTGAGTACTTTCTCGAGGACCGTCTTGATCTCGATGATCTCCTTTTTCGATGCTTCCTCAGGAGTCAGAGGTTCATCTTTTTCTTCAGGTTCATATTCCCTATAGGCGTAATCATCAACGACGAAGTCAACGTTTCTCGGATCATCGATCATATATGCTTTCTCTATTCCGTTGATGTCATAGAAAGAAGCAGACAATCCGTTATCAGGAGTGGAGTCTCCCAGTACCCAACCGTAGGTCTCATGATAGAATTCGAACCATGAATGGGCATCGGTCGTGTAGATGGTGGATTCCCAGTTCAACTCTTCAGTCTCGGAGACGTATCCCGTGACGTAACGTGCAGGGATTCCAGCCATACGGAGAAGGATAACGGATGTGGTCGCGTAGTGAACGCAGAAACCAGTAGGACTCTCCGTCATGAACCAGGTTACGAAGTCCTTATCGGCAGGAGGGTAAGGAGTATTCTCGTCATACGGATGAAGTGTACTTACGAATTTTGTAATTGCCTTGACCTTCTGTTCTTCAGTCATACTGCTGGTTCCGTTCAAGATATCCATATACCACTCAGGGAGCATTCCGCTGTTGATTATAGATTCTCTGGTCTTGTCAGGTACCTCCAGGCAGGTGCCGTTAACGTAATCTGTAAGATAGGAATCGGCAAACATTTCACCTCTCTCAACCGGGTAAGTCGAGAATGGGAAGAGGATGCCTTCCTTTATATCGAGAAGGTTTCCGCCGTCATAATGGGTTCCGAGTTCCACATTCATAAGATCGTGGTAAGGTGTATGAAGATCGTCCGCCAGGTAGAAATCCGTATAGTACGGAACATAACCTGCAGGATCAACATCAAGTTTGATGAGGAACGGACTTAACGGAGCTTCGAATTCCTTGGTCTTATATGAATTCAGATAGTCTGTCTTCTCTATGCTTCCGGAGAAGTTGTATTTTGTGTAATCAACGTATGTCGATTCGTCTGATGCGGTCCAGGTATTATCAGCGTAGACATCCAAAGAGCCGTTACGAAGGTAAACGAATCTCGGGCGTGAAGGATATGTTTCGTCATATTCAGGATTGTATTTTAATACGAATGTTCCGATCGGGAATTTCTCGATTGCCAGCTCGCCGACTTCGCGAAGATTTGTCTCGCCGCCTTCTTCAGTGAACGAGATTAGTACAGGTGATTTCGGATCATAGACCTGATGGTTGTTGCCGTATTCAGCCTGACGCAGAGCTTCGATGGCAAACTTATGGAAATCCGTAGTCGGTGATGTGTGGTTCATTATGAGGTGTCTGACCTCATGGATTCCTTTTCGAGCAAGCTTGGAATAATCGATCTTTTTTGGGAAGGCAACTCCGACAATAAGAGCGATTATTATAACCGGTGCTGTAATGATAAGAAGGAACTGCTCGGATTCATTTCGGGAGGAATAACGGCGGTTATGATAGATGAGCATGATGACGATGCAGTAGATAGTAAGGCATGCAAGGAGAATGCTCGGAGGATTGTAAGCGATGAGCAACGTCAGGAAAAGGTATGGAGCGACACTCAAGGCACTGATGATGACGTGCTTGCGCTTTATTATGACATAGGAATTCAGCATCGCGATCAACATGTTGAGCGATGTTATGAAGAACGGCATAGCCTGTCTTCCGTAGATGAGTTCCGTAGAAGGTTTATGCTCGAAGAGGGTTCTGTACATACCTTTTTCGATTGCATAAAGGAAAGAATACATTCCCTGCTGCAGGTGGAAGATATCACCTAAGAGAAGGATGATGATAGTTGCAGGAAGGAGTGTGAGAAGAAGGATCGAGAAGATCTTCTTTTTCCTGGTGAAGATAAAAGTGAATACTCCGGCAAACAACAGCGATGATACGAACAGATCGCCTTTGGATGCTGGAAGACTATATGTGTGTGCCAGAAGGATCGAGAAGCAGGCGGTGATGAGCGTTGTCAGGAATATGGACAATACGCTCGTCACGGGAGTCGGATCTTCCCATGGCTTTTCAACGATGATCATGTTGCTTTCCTGTTCGGGTGTCATAATGCCACCTCCTTCGGAAGCTCCATGTGGAGTATCTTCTTTGTTGCCAGCTCCAGATCGTGAGATATCTTGATATCGATAACCTCATTATGAAGCCCCGCCCTCTTAACGATAACGATGTGAGGGATACCGTTCTCGAGATAGAACTCGGATACGAATCTCATGTTGCCGAGCCTCTTATCAAGCTCGTCGCGGTTGGCACAAAGATCGAGAGGGAAGCATGCGTTCTCGTGTACTTCCTCCTGGGCTTCTCTTACAAGCAGCATGTCTCTTTTGGCGGACGCCTTCCAGTGGATACTCTTAAGAAGATCGCCCTGTGCGAATTCGCGGATATCGTAGATCTCCGATTCAAGAGAATTGGATTTGACTGTCTTACTGGATCTGGCGGATTCAAAATCAGGAAGCCTATCAGGTCTTATGGAGACAGGCTTAACGAGTATCTCCGTTTTTCTGTTTTTATACGGGGTTACGTAGAAAAGACCGAACAGATCATAGACTCTGAGCTTCTCGACTTCATAGTAGAATGCACCGCAGTGCTCGGTATTGACGTTGATCGGTATATCGATCTGACCGTGACCCAAGTATTTTTTTGTGATCACTTCACCGGTCATGATATCTGTGATCTTGAAGTCCATGATGTATGCGGATGATATGAGTATGAGGAATGGCTTACCGACGATCTTAAGTTCGGTGATCATCTTGTGGTATGTCTCTGCCGGTGTATGGATCTTAACTGTAAGCCTCTTTGTCGAGAGGATGAGAGCAACAAGTGAGAGCACAGGGAACAGTATGACTAACATCACACATATCCATGCGAGCCACTTTTTGTAGAAAAAATAAAACAGCAGCGTGCCGATGAGCACACATATATATATCAGACGGTTCTTGGTCATAGAGCAAGCATTAGATCTTAGGAGCCGGTACGGTTTCCAGTATGTCGTTGACTACTTCGAGAGTTGTTTTCTTGTTGACTTCCGCTTCCTGGGTAAGACGTATTCTGTGACACATAACTGCAGGGAATACCGACTGGACATCAGAAGGGATAACGTAATTTCTGTTAGCCAGATATGCGTATGATCTTGTCATTGATGTAAGGATGAGTGAAGCTCTCGGGCTCGCACCTCTTAAAAGATCAACATGATCTCTTGTCTTTGATACGAGATCAACGATGTAGTTGACGATATCGTCAGTTACGAACATGTTGCTTACTTCTTCCTGGATCTCCACGAGCTTATTCGTATCGCAGATCTTCTCGATATCATCCATAGGATTACGGCCGCCCTTACGGCTCTTGATCATGATCCTCTCTTCAATATTGGAAGGATATCCCATCGATACTCTTATTGAAAATCTGTCGAGCTGTGAATCAGGGATCATGGATGTGCCTGATGCATCGAACGGGTTTTGTGTAGCAAATACGATGAACGGCTTAGGAAGTTCGTATGTATTGCCGTCAACGGTAACCTGTCCTTCTTCCATTGCCTCGAGAAGAGCTGACTGTGTACGTGAAGATGCACGGTTCAACTCGTCAGCCAGGAAGAGGTTATGGAATACCGCACCCTGCTGATATCTCATCGTATCTGTATTCTTATCATAGACGGAGAAACCCGTAATATCTGAAGGGAGGATATCAGGCGTGAACTGTACACGTCCGTAGTCAAGTCCCATTGCTTTCGAGAAAGCCAGCGCCATTGAAGTCTTACCTACGCCCGGAACGTCCTCTATGAGAACGTGACCGCCTGCGAGGATTCCGGTAAGCGTCATAAGGATGACCTTGTCCTTACCGCAAATGATCTTTTTGACTTCGTCCATTATCTGTGTTGTTACTCTGCTCATATGGATCTTCCCCCTTGATTCTTATATTTCAATTATATGTGAGGATAAAACCTCACGCCAACCCGATGAATTCTAAATAAATCACAGGGAAACACTACAAGATTTATTGAAATGAAGTGTTATCTGTCAAATCCGTGTGATATCCTGTAAATCGCCTATGCACAGATGTTTTGCCAATGTATAATAGAGAAAATCTTGAATTCCAAGGGGCAACTTATGAATAAGACTTTAGACTGGAAAAAATATATCGACTGTGCAACTGATATCGCTGCCGAAGGAATAGTAATGCTGGAGAATAACGGCTGCCTTCCTCTGAAGAAAGGTACGAGCGTCGCATTGTTCGGAAGGATGCAGGACCACTACTACAAGAGCGGTACAGGCTCAGGCGGTATGGTTAACGTAAAGCACGTCGTTACGATCAGGGAAGCGATCAGGAATTCGGATGGTCTTATGATCGATGAAGACCTCGCCAAAGTATATGATGGTTTCGACGTAGAAAGTCCTATAGATAACGGTGTGGGCTGGGGCTGTGAGCCATGGTCCCAGGAGGAGATGGAGCTTACTGATGATGTGGTCTCCGCCGCTGCTTCCGCTACTGACACAGCTGTCATTATTCTCGCACGTCTTGCAGGTGAGGACCGCGACAATTCTGATGAGAAGGGTGCATATGAACTGACCGATAAGGAAGAACTCATGCTCTCTAAGGTCTGCAAGGCTTTCCCAAAGACAATCGTTCTTATCAATTCCGGCGGACTTTTGGATATGTCCTTTGTTAAGAAATATTCTCCTTCTGCAGTTTTGTATGTATGGCAGGCAGGAATGAGCGGCGCGAATGCGATCCCTCAGGTCCTTCTCGGCGACAAAGCTCCGTCAGGACACCTTACGGAGACCATTGCTTATAACATCACTGATTATCCTTCCGACAGCAATTTCGGCAAGGGTGACGGCCTTCGTGATAACTATCAGGAAGACGTCTATGTGGGCTACAGATTTTTCGAGACTTTCTGTAAGGACAAGGTAATGTATCCGTTCGGCTTCGGTCTCACGTACACAGAGTTTTCGATAAAGAACATAAAGCTCGATTATAGCGACGATGTAACAGTTTCCTTTACCATAGAGAACGTGGGCTCATACAAGGGCAAGTGCGTTCCGATGATCTTTGCATCCTGTCCTCAGGGCAAGCTCGGAAAGCCTTCCAAAGTCCTTTGCGGTTTCTCGAAAACATCCGTTCTCCTTCCGGGCGATAGCGAAGACATGACTATCGTTATCAAGCCTGAATACTTCGCATCTTATGACGATTCCGGCAAGACCGAAAGTCCGTATTCTTGGGTCCTCGAAGAAGGTAAGTACGAATTCTTCATCGGTGAGAACGTAAGAGATGTAGCATCATGCGGTTCTTTCGAACTCGATGGACTTAAGGTCATCGAGAAGCTCTGGACTGCTCTTAAGCCTATTGATAATTTTGACAGAATGATCCCGAAAGCAACAGCTGACGGTTACGAAGTTTCCTACGAGCCTGTTCCGACAAGAGAGATCGAAGCGATCGACAGCAGGTTCGATCACCTTATGCCTGAGATCCCTCAGACAGGAAGAAAAGACATCTCCTTCAAAGACGTTAAGACCGGCAAAGCCACACTCGAGGAATTCGTGGCATCCATGGATGACGAGGAACTCGCACTTATCGTAAGAGGAGAGGGAATGGGAAGTCCTAAGGTTACGACAGGTACTGCAGGTGCTTTCGCAGGTGTATCTGAAGAGATGATGGAAAGGGACGTTCCTCCATGCTGCTGTTCAGACGGTCCTTCAGGAATGAGGATCGACAGCGGTAAGTGCGCAATGGCTCTTCCTAACGGATCATGTATCGCGAGCACATTCAACACCGATCTGGTCGGAGAACTCTTTGACTTCTTCGGCATCGAGATGTTAAGTAACGAGATCGATGTTATCTTAGGCCCGGGAATCAACATCAGAAGACATCCGTTGAACGGACGTAACTTTGAGTATTTCTCGGAAGACCCGTTCCTTACGGGTAAGCTCGCTTGTGCCCAGTTAATATCACTTCACAAACATAAGGTAACAGGCTGCATCAAGCACTTCTGTACCATTAACAGAGAGAAAAACCGTCAGACCATGAGTTCCAACGTATCAGAGAGGGCTCTGCGTGAGATCTATCTCAAGGGATTTGAGATGGCGGTCAAAGAAGCTGACGCCAAGTGTATCATGACTGTCTATAACAGGATCAACGGCGTATACGGTGCTTCCAACTACGAACTTACGACAGAGATACTGAGAAGACAGTTCGGTTTCAAGGGTATCGTTATGTCCGACTGGTGGGCTAATGTTAATTCCGCACCATACGAAGAGGGACATAAGAGTGTTCAAAGTGAGATGGTCCGCGCACAGAATGACCTTTACATGTGCTGTCCTCTCGCAGAGCGTAAGGCACTTGATTTTACGGATGTTTACCAGAGTCTCAAGGAAGGCAAGCTCACGAGAGCCGAAATTCAGAGAAGTGCTCTTAACACACTGAACTTTGCTCTCAATACTCCTGCTATGGACAGGGTAATGGGTGATGCGGTTACTATCGAACATATAGATTCACCGTTTGCAGATGACAGCGTACCTGTTAAGACTGACGTGTACTTCGAAGTCTATGACGGAGCCGTAAGCGATCTTACGTTATTCAAGACCGAAGACGGTCATGATGCGGTATTCGGACTGTCCGTTAAGCAGATCGGAACATATGATTTCAAGATCTATGCTTCTTCCGAACTTGACGAGGTTGCCCAGATCCCGATGACGTTCTTTTATACCAGCATTCCGATCCAGGTACTTACCTGGAACGGTACGGGCGGAAAAGAGGACGTAAGACCGATAAGTGTATTCTGCAGCGGCCAGCCGGCTATTATCAGACTTCACTTCGCTACACCGGGAGTTAAGCTTTTGAGGATCGAGACTACCTTCGTCTGTAAGGATCGCCTCGAAAAACGGTGGGATTTTTCCTGACGTAATGATAAAATAACAGGAGTATTTTTATGGAAGGAGAAATGAATGCGACGCGATTACTTTATTTGCGTGTTCTTACTGCTCATCGCAGTAGCACTGTCGTTCGTATGTCTCCTTCCTGTCTGTTATACCTATGACGGCGTGATCGCACGTGAAGTAGGTATCATCGAGAAGATCGCGAGCATACTGTTCGCAGTCCTTACTATAATCGCTTTACCGATCCTGACGGCTGTTAAGAAAAAGTTCTGGGCTATGCTCGGTAACGCAGCATTCGGTCTTCTTGCTTTTATACCTGGAATGTTCCTTCCTGGTATGGCTGCTAAACTCGCAGCTCCTGATGTTGGAATTGCAACGACGAT
>CADCQX010000087.1 GCA_902803695.1 Oscillospiraceae bacterium | reverse complement strand
GAGGGTAACGACACCAAGGGAAACAGCATCAAGCAGCTGGAATTATGGGGATACGACATCGACAAGTTCATGAATGAGCACGAAGGTTATGAGATAAGCGTAGAGGCGAAGGACGGCAACAAGGTGCCGGCGACTGTTTTCGAGAATAATAGTGATAAGTGGGTGATACTGGTCCACGGCTCAGGCGGAGACAGAGTAAGCACATATCCGCTGGCAGAGCAGTATCTGGCTGACGACTACTCGGTCATCGCCATCGACCAGAGAGGCTCGGGCGACAACCAGGATCCGTGGGTCACATTCGGCATCAACGAGAAGATGGACGTGGCAGCCATGGTAAAGTACGCGAGGACAGAACTCGATGCCTCAGAGGTCATCGTTCACGGACAGTCCATGGGCGCACAGACGACGGCTCTTTATGCTTCTAGCGTCAAGGCAGGCGCCGTTGATGCGGCTGACGCGGTCATCTGCGATTCACCGGTTCCGGGAATGGAACTTCAGTTAAGGCTCGTTTTTGGCGACGGATTCGAGGGCGCGCATTCGTTTAGCACGAACTTCTTCATCGCCACCAGCGGTAAGTACATGGACAAGGTCTACGACGTTGATATGGATGACGGCGACACCATCAAGATGGTTGCAACTGACGAGATCCCGACCATGATCATCGTATCCGAGAAGGACGAAGTGTGCCTGCCTGAGTTGGTGGAGCAGGTTTATGATAATATAGGTACGGACAAAAAGGAGATCGTATATGTCGACAGTGCTCATATCGAGGGCATCATCGACGATCCGGACGGCTACATGGAGTCCGTGGAAGGTTTCCTTAATACATATGGTTTGTGATGGTTTGTTATGAAACTTAATCTGAATGAAGACAAGAACTTAAGGGAGGAGCATGTTGACATCTACTATGCCAACATGCGTCCCGTTATAAAACAGCTGATCGACACGGTCAATTCCGAGCGCCCGACGCTCGCGGGCCGTCCTGCCGACGAGGACATGGATGACGGCGAGGCCGTAATGATCGACCCCAAGGAAATCTACTATCTCGATCATATCGATCGTAAACTTTTCGCTTACACCAGGACCGGAGTATTCCGTCTGATGACGACCCTCGGCGCCTGCGAAGAGCAGCTCTGGAACTACGGATTCGTCCGTGTTTCCAAATCCAATCTGGTCAACATCTACAAGATCCGCCAGCTAAAGCCCGACCTCAATATGAAGGTCTACGCCTCCTTCGATAACGGGGAGAGGATCTGCATCAACCGAAGCTACAAGAAGAGCTTCAACGAATATCTCCAGAGAATGAGGAGGATATCACTATGAGAGAATACCTTAAGGAAACACTTCTCGAGCTTTGCTGCTCATATACCATAATCTCCGTCGGAGGCTCTATATTTAACCTCTTCTTCGGAGGCGAGACCAACAATGTCAACGTCATCGTGATGTTCACCTTCTGTACCATCGCGGTCTTTATCCTGTCGCTTCATAAGCTTCTGACGCGCTTCAGCCCGCTTTTTATGATCATCGTCCAGTACCTGGCCTGCTTCGGCCTTTGCACGCTCATCGTATTCATCTTAAGCCGCATCGATCACGTCACGAAGCGCGGCTGGATCGAGTATCTGGTATCGTTCACCATCCCTTATGTGATCGGCGCCGCGTTCTACTATTACCGTGTTTTCAAGGACACCAAAAAGCAGGATGCCCTCATCAAAGAGATCCAGCAGGCAGAGTCTGAAACATAAATGTCTTTTATTTTTTCTCGAAAACCATTATTATCATATAAGGATATTGAATTGAGAAAAAACTAATATTCTCGAATAAGGAGACAGAAACATGAAAAGAAAACTAATCGCCCTCGGCCTTGTAGGCTCCATGGCACTGGCACTCTGCGGATGTACTTACTCATTCAACTTCAATCTCGGCGGAAGATTCACCGAGAAAAAGGTGCTCAAATTCTTCCAGGATACATTGGACGCTGAAGAGTTCGATATCGATGATCTCGTCGAGGCCTGCGAAGAAAACGACTACGATGATGACTTCGAAGACGGCGTATATGTCCAGACAGACAAGTCCGGCACCAAGGATATCTATAATGCTATGGAACTGGATCAGTTCTATGCGAGCATTAAATCAGCTGAGTCTTCCGTATCATTCTTCAGAACAAATGACATCTCAAAGTCCGATCGTTATGCGACCATAATCATGGATGTCAAGTTTAAGGACAAGGAAGCCGCTGAGGATTTCTTTGACGATTCTCTGGAGATCTGGAACGACCTGTCAGACGACATCGACTTTGACGACGATGAGGAGCTGAACGAGGCTTACATCTATCTCGACAGCGTCGGCTACGATTTCTACGCAGCAATGTACAGAGATCAGGACCAGGTAGTCTTGGCAGTAATCGTCAACGATACTGATGATATCGATGACTTCTGTGATGAGTTCGATGTTAATAGTCCTTCGGATCTTAAATAATTAAATCAAGTCAAAAGACAGGGGATGTCTCAATTCACATTGAGGCATCCCTTTTTAGTTGTTCTTTCTTCTAAAGTACAGTTCAAAATCCCTGGCCATAGGGATTTCCAACTGTATTTTTGGCTAAAATCCAGTGCTTAGTCTCTAGTCACAGGGATTTCTGACTGTATTTTCGACTTAAATCCAGTAATCAGTCCCTCACTATAGGGATTTCCAACTGTACTGATTGCATATAAAAGAGGCTATCTCATAGTTCTGAGATAGCCCCTAAGTTAGTACTAATTACTTATCAATAACCGTTAAGTGCATTCATGAACTGCTCGACAAGAGCATCGGAATTATCAACGTCGAACGGATTACCGAATCCGATAGCCTCGATATAAGAGGATACTTTGCAATCCTTCTCGCCTTCTGTAGAAGCGTAAGTTACCTGGATGAGCTTGTTATCCAGCTGATAGATGCCTATGTTGATGGCATAGTCGCCCATTTCTTCCATGATCATATCCTTATATGTCTCGATATCATCTTCAGACATGCCGCTTCCCTTGAGCTCTTCAACGATAAGATCGTAATAATCTTCGATATCAAGGTTGAAGACGAAGCGTGACTCTGAACTGCTCTCTGAATACTCGTCGGAGTTAAGAGAAGAAGTATCAAGGATCTCCTCGCTCAGGTAGTTATTGAATGCTTCGTTAGCCAGTTCAGCACTTTCGAATTCATATACAGCCAATGCCTCTTCGTGTCTGACATCACCATCATCGATATACTTTGTGTAAAGGACTACTGAACTGCAATCATCAAAGTCAAAGTACGTTTCGGAATATGTATCCATCATCGCTACGCCCAGCGTGCTGTTTGCCCAGGCTACATCCTCGATCTCGTCACCGACACCATAAACTACGAAACCTTTGCTCAACAGATCTTCATTATTGTGTATATCCTCGATATCAGCGACGCTGACCTTCTCAGCTCCGGTGAGATCAGCGATATCTTCAAATGTATCATTACCGTCGAGATTTGCTGGAGCCTTTGTTTCCTCAGTTGTCTCCTCAGTAGTCTCTTCGGTTGTCTCTTCAGTAGTTTCCTTGGATGCTTCGGTCTCATCAGGATCTATGTCCTCATTTTCCTCGTCATCGTCGTCATCATCATCGTCTTCGTCGTCTTCGTCGTCGTCCTCATCCTCGTCATCCTCGTCCTCTTCCTTCTCGGACTTTTTGTCTGACTTACGGCTCTTCTTGGATGTGGATTGTGAGCATGCTACCATGCCGAAGAGCATCGCGAAAGCGATGATCAATGCCAAAACTTTTCTTGCGTCTTTCATTTGTTTCCCTCCAATTTCCGATCAGGTGAAATACTTTGCGAACATTGCCTGATCATAATTAAACAATTCTTCCCCTAATCTGTCAGCGATCTCAATTATCATTCTCTCATATGTGCACTGTAAAGGCGATACCTTATTCTCGTTTCCCGTATTCATCCTGTTGGCGCAGCCGCACGAATTGGTGCATCTGGTCCTCAGATCACAGTCCAAGCACGTCTCAGGAGTGTTGGATCTCTTCGCTATCTCGGCAACTCTTTCATTATCGATCCCCTCGAAAACGTTTCCCATATAATAATCTTCATCATCAATAAACGATGTGCAAGGGAAGAGCTTGCCCTCAGGCGTTACCGGCATCTGCCTTACGCCAAGATGACAGTGTTCCGCAGGGTTCTTGCCAGCTACGCATTCCCTGATCTTACTGATCAACGGCGATACGTAGATATAGCATCCTTTCATGAATTCATCCCTCAGAAAATCCGCGACCTTATTAAGTTCGCCCCTTAAGACTTCCATATCCTCATCTGTCCAGTTGACTCTCTTGCCATACGCAGGAACAGTGGAGACGTTCTTAAAGCCCACACTCACCAGATATTTAACCGACTCGCTCAGAAGCCCGCACGCCTTAGGATCCAGCGTCAGCATCGCCATTGAGTTCGGACGGTACTTTAGAAGGAGTTTTGCCTTTTCCTCTATAAGCGCAGCCGTTGAACTTCCGTCCGGAAAACGCCTCGATATATCCTGGCCCTTACCGTCAAAGGATATTCCGATACCCATCTTGACTTCCTTGGCTCTCTTGAGGAACTCCTCATCAAGAAGCGTTCCGTTGGTGGTCATCTTGCAGTTGAACGGGATCCCTGTCTCAGCAGACTTTTTTTCACAGTAGTCCAGCGCCTCGTAGATCAGTTCTTTTCGAAGAAGAGGCTCACCGCCGAAGAAACAAAGTCCCGCTTTTCCCCCTTTGGAAAAAGCGAGATCACATGCTTTGTAAAGGACCTCCGGGGTCATATCCTTGGAAGTCTTATCTCTCAGACAGTAGCTGCAAGCCATATTGCAGTTATCGGTCAGGTGCAAAGTCAGGTTCATTATCAGCCCTCTTCATCATCGATGTATTCAGGATCGATCTCCAGGCCACCCTCGTAATCGACTTCCGTCTCGATGATCGCTACATCACCGCTCAGCTCAACGTCTGGATCAACTGTTGTCTCGCCCATGAGCTCTACATCAGGGTCGATCTGAGCTTCGCCATCGAGCTCGACTACAGGGTCGTTATGTCCCGATCTTACATCGATCTTCTTTGCGACATCGTCTCCGCAAGCGGTTCCGAGGAGCATCGTAGCGCCGATCATGGTTGTCAGTCCTGCAATGTATAATGGTTTCTTATAATCATGTCTTGGTTCGATCTTCATGTTGAAAACCTCCTTTACCCATAATATCACCATTTCCACCCCCAAGGTTTCACTTCCTCCCGAAAAAACTTTCCAACACACTCCATCGAAGTAAAGTGATGTATAATTAAGTCACGTTAATTTGGAGGGGGTACATTATGAAAAGAAGTACATTCACAAGGGTCTCGGCCCTGGCACTTATCGCTGCTATGTCTTTTTCGGCATGCTCGAAAAAGGAACCTGCCGAGCTCAAAGTAAGACACAAAGACCTTGACGAGAAAGTTACAGAGTCAGAACCGGAGCCGGCTGCCACCACAACAGTGGAAACGACCGCGGAAACGACGGAATACATCGATGAGACGACCACGACCGCAACTTCTCAGAATGATGGTGATGTTATAACCATATACACTTACACGGACGATGTTTCGACTCTCTGTAACAGATTTCAGCAGACACATCCGGATTTTCCTTATACATTCAACATTTATCAACTGGATACTTATAGCGGCTACAGTGAAGTTCTTGCGTCTGCTCTGGGAACCGGAAACGAAGCCCCTGATATCTTTGCGGTAGACGATTCTTTCTACTACGACTATTTTGTCGGAGACGTATCCCCATATACAGCTCCTTATAAGGATTTCGGTATCGATGTCGAAAACGCTATAGTAGATGCGCAGATCGCACCATACATTGCCGAGAACGGAAGAAGGACGTCTGACGGCGAGATTGTCGGATTAACCTATTCAAGCAGCGGCTGCTTCATGATCTACAGAACTGACATTGCAGAAGAAGTCTTCGGAACAAGTGATCCGGATGAGATCGCCGATCTGGTCGGAGCAGGTTCCGGTTCATGGGATAAGTTTAAATCCGCAGCAGTAAAACTTGATGCTGCAGGATATTCTGCACTTTCAGGTGTTAACGATCTTTGGGTGCTCCAGAGATGCCAATCCACATCTCCATGGGCAGTTAACGGTGAAGCTAATATTTCTGCTGAGAATGCAGCTTTCCTGGATCTTGCTCTTGAATTCAATGAATACACAAATCAAAGTGGCTGGTGGTCAGAAAGTTGGTACGCAGACATGTCCGGTACCGGCGAGAGACCTGTATTCGCGTTCTTCGGACCTGAGTGGATGTTGGACTTCTCTATGGGAATGTACGCAGGCGACACACTCGGTAAGTGGAATATCACAGAAGCACCATTGAACGCATATTGGGGCAGCACCTGGATCGTTCCGTCTTCATATGCAGCAGAGAGCAGTTCCGATAAGAGGGCAGCCATAGGAGAGTTCCTTTATTGGATGACTCTTGATACTTCGGATGACGGTGCCCAGGCTTATCTGGCAAGCGGAGAATGCTTTGACGGTTGTTTGACCCAGGTTGCTTCAGCAGTTGTACAGGAGAATTATGTGATCGACAGTCCTGTATTGGGAGGTCAGGCTGACCAGAATTCCTGCTTTGCAGATGCATCTCAATCCGCTGTGTTCCATCCTAAGTGCAAAGATTCTGATTATTATGACTCGATATTCCTTTCATATGTGATGGAATATCTTTGGGGCGATTGTACGAAGGAAGAAGCACTCCAAGATCTTGCTGATGACATAGATTACAATGTCGCACATTCATAGGAGGAATTGATCCTTGAAGATTAACAGATTTCAAAAAGCAGCAATAATGCTTTTGTGTCTCGGTTTCTCAGCGACAAGCCTTTTCGGATGTTCATCACGTAAAGCTTCATCCGGTGAGATCAAGGTAAGACACAAGAAAATTGAGGAGACTGAAGAGATAGTTACTCCGGTTCCGACTGAGACGGATCCCACTATACCTGATCCGACAGAAGAACCGCCTGAACCACTGCCGACAGAGGTTGATGACAGTAAGACGATAAATGTCTTCTGTTATGCGAGTGATTACATAGAAATGTGCGAGACATATAAAGAGTTACACCCTGATTTCGAATATGAATTTGTGTACACTGAGATCGCTTACACAGGCGGTACGTATGATGAAGCCTTGAAGGCTGCGCTCAAAGCGAATGACAGTAACACGCCTGATATAATTGCTGCTGATATTGCTTCGGCAGATACATACATTAACGGTGAATACTCGAGTTGCATTGCAGGTTATGATGAATTTGGTATCGATATCGATGCTGCAGTTGAAGAAGCAGGAATTGCTCAGCATGTAGTTGACCTGGGTACCAGAGAATCCGACGGCAAGATCGTTGCTCTTGAATATCAGTCAGATGTCGGAGTAATGATCTACAGAGCTGATATCGCTGAGGAAGTTTTCGGAACGAGTGATCCTGATGCGATTTCCGAGATCTGCGGCGGTAACTCAGGCTCTCTGACAAAGCTTCTTGCTGCCGGAGATAAACTTGTGGGAAGCGGCTACGCACTTTGTTCAGGTCCGAGCGATCTTTGGTTCCTATATGATTTCCAGGATCAGACAGGCTGGTTTATGGATGGAGAGGCTTACATATCGGAGCAGCATGAGCAGTTCTTTGATTTTGCAGATACTCTCTATGCGAATAACTACACGAACAAGACTCAACCTTGGTATACTGAATGGTTCGACGATATGATGGGTAAAGGAGAACGTGAAGTGTTCGCATTCTTCGAACCTGACTGGTTCCTTGAATATACGATGGAATTCAATGCTCCGGATACAGCAGGACTTTGGAGGATAACGGATTCTCCTGTTAACTTCTGGTACGGCGGAACATGGACTCTTGCGACCAAACACGCATCCGAGGCTGATGAGGCGAAAAAAGAAGCCATAGCTGATTTTCTCACATGGGCACTTTTGGATACTTCCCCTGACGGATGGCAGTATATGGTTGCTACAGAAGATACGTCCGTTAGCTTAAGTCAGCCTGTTACATCTTCAGTTGTAATGGAGCAGGTTACTATGGAATCGGATTACCTCGGAGGCCAGGACAAGGCGCCGATATATCTCCGTGCCAATGAGAGCACACAGGCAGGCATGCTGGAAAATGACAGCGTTGCCATAGGCACCATGTTTGTGAACTATGTTCAGGAATATGCCGAGGGTAACTACAACAAGGCTGATGCCGTATCAGATTTTCTGGATGATGCTGAATACTACGTGTATAACTGACGCGAATTTAGTATAAACAATTGAACCCGCAGGACTTGATGTCTTACGGGTTCTTTTTTTATTCTAATTCGTACTGGTCGACCGGGTAATATCTGAATCCCTTGCCGCCGCACTTTGCTTTATAGTACTCCGCGCCTTCCTCGAAAAGATTGAATTCGGCTTCGGATACCCACGTGTGCCACTTCGATCCTTCAAATGTTACATAGTAATTATACGAAACTGTATTGGTCTCGCTGTCGGATGAAGATTCCCACTCTTTATCGATTACTTTTACGACTTCGACATCGCACGGCTGTCCGACCCGCTTGACGCTCTGTACGCTGCCGCTCAGCATATACGCGAACAGAAGGAGGCCGAACGAAGATACGAATATCGGGATCAGATAAGCCAGATTCCATGCCCGGAAAGTTCCTCTTACCTTCTTAACTATGAAGATCACCACAGGTGTCGCTACACAGACGATACCCAGAACAAAGACAATATAGAATGCGGTAGCCTCCGGTTTTTCCTCTTTTTCT